>NZ_JBIPMD010000050.1:0-17060 GCF_044369315.1 Silvanigrella sp. | reverse complement strand
GTTCTTCTCGCGGAATATATTAATTGCATTAAAAAATTTATTTTTATGATACACTGCCGCTGCTCTGTATGTACTTGCATAATTTTTATTATTTTTAGAAAGAGTTGCTATCTTTGAGATTTGTTCTATCATAATTAGACCAGAATCAAGATATGATTTATGAATTATAGATTTTATCATATCCTCATTGAATATTTTTTTATTGCGAAAAAGTGTAATAAAATGATTGCCACTTCCTCTATTCCCTTCTTGTTTTAAAATAATTTGAGTATTTTCACCAAAATGTGATTTAATACTCTTTTCTAAATTTTCAATATTATTTTCACTTAACTCGTTTTTATGAAATAAATAGATACTTGGTATGTAATTTTTTAATTCTTTATTCGTATTTAAAAGTAATCTTTGTTTTATTTTAGATTCTAAAATAGAACAAATAAATGAGTCCGATTCATAAATTCCATTAATACCTAACGGAATGAGATCTTTTTTTCTTTTATTATCAACAATAAGGTATTTAATATATTTTAAATGTTTTTCCTCTAATTTATCTTTGTGATTTACTAAAAAATTTAAATCAATGGAATTTAAAAAATTTCTATACTTTATAGAACCATTATATTCAAAATTTTTTGGGCAATCAGCAAGGCGTAAAGCCGAATTGTTTTGATAAAGCAATTCAATCGCAGTTGAGTCGACAAATTTATGAAAGCTTCCTAAATCAGAACATGAAAGTGACTGAAGTTCATATATAATAAATTTATATTGGCCAAAACTATCTTTATTTTTAGCGTAATCTATAATAAAGTCTGTATAAATATCATTCATGCTGAATCCTTTAGTATAGTTTAATACCATTAATTTTATAATTTTAATAGTTAAGATATGGTTAAATTATTATGAAAAAAATGATATTATTAATGAAATATTCGATAACTTAAATTATCTGGAAAATCAATTTCCTCAAAAATTTTGTGATTGTTTAAATTTTCTTGCATTCAGCAAAAAAAGAGGTTAATGAATAAATAGCTATTTTATGGTTTATTATCCATTCTGAGAAGTTAGGACTCACATGTTGCGACGAACAATACTCTTTCACAGCAAATCTTAAACTCAATTTTTAAATAAATTTAATATTATTAAATACTTATACTGATTTAGATTTCATTTTTATTTTAAAAGGATTTTCATATGAAACTAGCTTCTACACCGCAATTATGGGGTGGCAGATTTAAAAAGCCACTTGATAAAAAAACAGTAAAATTCAATGCTTCTATTCTTTTTGATCAAAAGCTTGCTATGCAGGACATTTTAGGAAGTCAGGTCCATGCGGAAATGTTAGGGGTTCAAGGGATTATAACTTTAGAAGAATCTCAAATCCTTATTAAGGGACTAGACAATATAAAACAAAAAATAATTGATCAAAAGGTTGAATTTACAGAAGAAGCTGAAGATATACATATGAATATTGAATTGCTGCTTTTAAAAGATGTAGGCGATGTCGCAAAAAAGCTCCACACGGCTAGAAGTCGTAATGATCAAGTTGCCTTGGATCTTCGGCTTTATTTAAGAGAAGAAATTTTAAATATAAAAAATCAAATTCAAACTTTATTAGTTACGTTAAAAAATTTAAGTCAACAAAACAAAAATACCATGCTGCCTGGTTATACTCATTTGCAAAGAGCCCAGCCTATTTCTCTAGAAAAATATTTTGGAGCTTATTCTTCCATGTTTGAGAGAGATTAAAGTCGTTTAGAAGATTGTTTTAAACGGATGAACTTCTCTCCTTTGGGAGCAGGGGCTCTAGCAGGGACTATATTACCAATAGACAGAAATTTTGTAGCACAGAAACTTAATTTTAGTGGAATTATACAAAATACTTTAGATGCAGTTAGTGATAGAGATTTTGTCATAGAATTTATATCTACTTCAAGTATATTAATAACTCATTTATCACGTTTTTGTGAAGATATTATTGTTTGGGCAACGGAAGAATTTGGTTTTATTAAATTAGATGATGCTTTTGCCACAGGCTCCTCTTTAATGCCGAATAAAAAAAATCCAGATATTCCCGAATTAATTCGTGGAAAAACAGGAAGAGTATTTGGACATTTATTTGGAATTTTAACAGTAATGAAGGCTTTACCAATAGGATATAATAAAGACCTTCAAGAAGATAAAGAGGGTTTATTCGATACCGTTGATACCATAAAAAATTGTTTAGAAATATTTATTCCATTTATTGAATCTCTGCAGTTTCAAAAAGAAATTATGAAAAAATCAACTGTAGATAGCTATATTTGGTCTACACATTTGCTTGAAGAACTTGTTAAATCTGGAGTTGCATTTAGACATGCTCATGAGCTAATTGGTAATTTAGTAATTTATTGTTTAGAAAGTAACAAGTATTTTAAAAATTTAACAAAAGAAGAGTGTGATAAAATTTCGACATTTATTTATCCATCTTTGATTCAATTAAAAATTATTTAATGATTAGGGAAAATATGAAAATATTAAACATGATAAAATTAAATTTATTTCTTGTTTTAAACTTAATTTCTTTAAGTTCGTTTCCACATGAAGGAAATTCGCTAGAAAAAATTAAAAACAGTAAAGTTATTAAAGTATGCACAGCTGGGGGCTTTATACCCTTTTCAGTAAATACAAAAGAAGGTTGGGTGGGCTTTGATATTGATATGGTGAAAGGTTATGCTAAATATATAAAAGTAAAATTAGAAGTAATTGATTATCACTTTGATGGAATAATACCAGCTTTAAATACCAAAAAATGTGATTTAATTGCATCGGGAATGACAATTACAGCGGATAGGAAAAAATCAGTACTATTTAGTGAGCCTTATTTTAAAGATGGACTTAGTTATTTATATAGAAAAAATAATGTAAAATTTGAAAAAATTAAAGATATTTCAATGCTAAATGAAGAGCAATATAAAATTGGAGTGCGGGTTGGCTATACAAGCGATTTTTATGTGACTAAAAACCTTTCTAAAGCAAAAATATTAAAATTTAATGAAACAGCTGATATTATAAATGCTTTAAGAAATAATAAAATAGATGCGATTGTTACTGACACAAATAATACAAAAATACTTCAAAAGAAATTTAATGATATTTTTGAATATAAAAACACAAATGTTCAAAGTGAATTTTTTGGTGTAGCAGTTCGTTTAAAAGACGAAGAATTGCTTCATTCATTTAATGAATATTTAGATTATTGGAAAAAATCGGGTCAGTATGAAAAAGACTATGAGAAAAATTTTATGAGTTCAGCCAAAAATAATTAAATTATTCTAGTTTAACATTCAATGATTGGGGTGATGATTTTTTATTTTACAAAAAACCACCCTATTTTTATAAAAATGAAGGGTGATTTTTAAATTTCAATTTATTTTTTGAATGAAGTTAAATCAGGTTTTAAGTGTGGGTCTGCTTGCGGCATTACAGATTTTACTTCTGACATATTAATCATAGGAAGGTAACGAGCAAATAAACAGAATAAATGGAAAAAGAGTCCAATTGATCCAATAAATAAGGAGATATCCCAGAAGGAAGGGATAAAATAGCCCCATGAACTTGGTAAAAAGGTACGGCTTAAAGTAGTAACAATAAGCACAAAACGCTCAAGCCACATTCCGATATTTATTAAAATGGCAGCAATAAATAACCAAATTATATTTTGGCGGAACTTTTTAATCCAAAATGTTTGTGGGATAGCGATATTTAAAATGACCATTGCCCAATATGCCCAACCATAAGGTCCGTTGATACGATTCCAGTTCCAGAATTTTTCATATGGGTTACCACTATAAAAAATAGTAAAAAATTCGATGATATACACATAAGCCATAATGATACTTGTAAATAGAATAAAGCGTGCACAAATGTCTATATGTCTGTCAGTAACTAAGTCTTTAAAATTAAATATAGAACGAACCATAATAAGTAAATTTAAACAAAGACAAAACCCAGAGAAAATAGCTCCAGCAATAAAATAAGGTGGAAAGATAGTTGCATGCCAGCCAGGAAGTATGGAAGTTGCAAAGTCTAAAGAAACGATGCCTGCTGTTGAAAATACGGCAGGTGTTGCAATTCCGGCAAGTAGAATACAAGCTCTTTCATAGTTTACCCATTGACGAGCAGAACCTGTCCAGCCTAGAGCAACAAATCCGTAAGCTAATTTTCCTATTTTAGATTTTGCTTGATCGCGTAGGGTTGCAAAATCGGGAATCATACCAACAAACCAGAAAATGATACCAATACTTAAATAAGTGTTAACAGCAAAAACGTCCCATTCAAGAGGGCTTTTAAAGTTTGTCCACATAGACATTTGATTTGGAAAAGGAAATAGCCAATAAGCAAACCAGGGTCTACCAATGTGTACTGCTGGGAAAATAGCGGCAGCCATAACAGCAAAAATAGTCATACCTTCTGCAAGTCTATTAATAGATGTACGCCATTTTTGACGAAACAAGAGAAGAATTGCAGAAATAAGTGTACCAGCGTGAGCGATTTCAATCCAAAAAACAAAGTTGGTGATATCCCATGCCCAGTCCACTCTGTTATTATTTCCCCAAACACCAATACCTTCCCAAAAAAGATATCCAAGGGAAACAAATAAAAGAACGACTCCTAGAGTCGAAAGGAAAAAAGTAATATGCCAGCCTGGCCCTGCTTTGCGACCGGCGAGAGAGGCTACTGATTGTGTTACCATATGAAAAGAAGGATCTTTTCCTGTAACAAGAGCAGGCCTTCTATCAACTGGATCTCTGCCCTGAAGTTCAACCGAATGTTCCATGGTTCACCTGTATTAGATATAGGTCAAAAATAAAAAACCAAGTGAGGTTTAACGAATTTGCACTACGTGATCAAGTATACGGGAAAAATTATCAAAAAAATACTTCACATAGTTCACTCAACAAATTATTGTCGTGCAAATAAGAAACTCAAATGTTTTTCTTATCCGCTATTAAATTATTAAAGGAAATTATGCAACGTATTGATGCTTCAAAATTAATGTTAAATCTTATTGCAGATGATAAATCTGCAATGATAAAAGTAATATTGAGTGAAAATTCAATATATAAAAAAATTGTGGATGAAAAAATCTTTTTAGAATCTCAAAAATCACCACAATTTTTTAGTGGTAAAAATGCCATTGTAGAATATATGGAGTATGCTGCCGCTGGTTCCTTATTTTTTGCACAACAGAAGAGCATCGTTGTGCTGCCTGAAAAAATGACAGCCAAGCAATGGGAAGAAGAAAAAAAACAGATCAAAAGACTCCCTGTTCCTTTAGAGTCTTCTGCATATTTTTTTGCCCCAGTTTCCTACCGCAATATTATTAAAGAAACAGATTTTCAGAATTTAGGATGCGTATACTTATGTTATGAGCCTAATGATTTGGATTTGTATAAATCTGTTGAGACATTAGCTTGTCGTTATTCTTCTCTCTCTAAAAAATCTAAAAATGAAATTATGGAGCTATCTCATTTAGCAATTGAAACTTATTCCGGTGATCTGATTGCCTGTGATATTCATTTTGCTCTTATGGAAAAAACAGGAATGACCTTTTCAGAGGCTTTAGTAGGAAACCCAGAAGTAAATGGTTTTCATGTTGCAGAAGCCATTTCCAAAGGAGATATTTTTTTATTAGAGCTTAGAATGTCACAGTGTGAATCCTGTGGAGAAGAGGCTTCGAGTGTTTTTATGGCTATTGTTTACTTTTTAAAGCAAGTATGTTTCGTCATGAAAAATTTAGAAGAAACAAAAAATTTACGAACCGCATTTGAAAAATCATTTATTCCTTTTCCAGCTCAAGCACGTATTCAAAAAGCTATGCAAATTCTTGATAAAGAAAAATTAACTCAATTTTTTATTGCAGCTCCCAAAATAGAACTTTATTTAAGAACGCAAAAAAATACGCATAAATGGCTTTCGGCGGAGTTGATTGCTTGGTTGTCTTAAGGAAAGAGTTTATTACAAAAGTTTTATAACTGTTTTTCCAATGGATCCATTTTGTTCTGTTTCTTTATAGGCAATGATCGAGTTTTCAAATGTATATGTTTTGAATATTTTTACTTTAAGCCCATTACTTAAATAAGTTGTTAATTCATTTAAAAATTCTTTGCTAAATTTTGTTAACAATACTTTACATTTTTTTGAAGATATTAAATTAATAAAAAATGACTTCAACATGACTTGTGGTGTTGCATTGGGATCAATATAAATAGAACTTAGATTCATCATATTTTTTGCGTTTGCATAGGACAGTTTGCTTGATAAATCTAAAATAATATCAAACTTCTGCTTTATATTTAAAATATTTTCTTTATTATAATCAATGACGACATGACAACCATATTCTTTGGAAATATCAACCCCCTTTGTTGAACAAACACCATAAATATTTAGACCCAATTTATTTGCTATTTGAATAGCAAATAATCCAACTCCACCTGTACAACCATGAATTAATATGGTCTGTCCAGATTGGGCTTGAGCTATTGTTTTTAAAGATTGTAAAGCGGCGAGTCCACAAATAGATGCAGCAGAAGCTTCTTCTAAAGATAGAGAAGAGGGAACTTCTTGAATGCAGTTTAATGTTGTGCAAATGTATTCACTAAGAACTCCATTTTTCATAGGATTATCTACAAACCCAAAAACTTTTTTTCCGATTAAATTTTCTTTCATTTCTTCACCCATTTTTTCGACTATTCCAGAAAATTCACAACCTATGTTTTTAGGAAATTTATTTCCAGTTATCATTTTCAGCATGCCATTTCGAATTTTCCAATCTAATGGATTAATAGCCACACTATTTATTTTTATAAGAACTTCATTTTTTTTAGGAATTGGAATTGGAATTTCTCTTATTTTTAGAACACTAGAGTCTCCATATTGATCATAATTTAAGGTCTTCATAAAATTGTTTCCTTTTAAGCAAATCGACTGAAAAAAAATGATTACTTGATGTTCAAATTAACTTATAAAACATTTGTTTTATTTTGTATACGATATAAATTATAAAAAGAGATTTCCGTCATCTTTTATCTATCTGATAATGAAAGGATTTAAATATGAAACGAAATAAAATTTGCCTATTAATAATTGTAAATTTATTAATTATAATATCTTTTAATTCTTATCCAAAAGAAAATAAAAATAAACCAGATTTTCCAATTACAGAGACAACTCAAATATTCAATCCCGTTTTTGGAAAAAAGGGAATGGTTGTTACTCAAGAAGAAATAGCATCACATGTTGGCGCTCAAATTTTAAGTCAAGGAGGAAATGCTGTCGATGCTGCCGTTGCAGTTGGATATGCCCTTGCTGTTACTTTGCCTAAAGCGGGAAATATTGGTGGTGGTGGATTTATGTTAATTTGGTTAAATAAACAAAAAAAAATCTATTGTTATAAATTATAGAGAAAAAGCTCCAAAAAAAGCATATAAGGATATGTTTTTAAATAAAGATTCAACTGTAAATGGAGAAATTGTTGATAAAAGCTATAAATCTGTTGGTGTTCCTGGAACAGTTTATGGTTTAAACTTGGCATTAAAAAAATATGGTACAATGTCTTTAAGAAAAGTAATGAAGCCTTCAATCAACTTAGCAAAAAAAGGTTTTAAAATAAGTCATCCTCTATATAAATCTCTTGTTAAAGATAAAGATCTTCTTTTAACGAGTGATGAATCTGTAAAAATATTTTTTGATGAAAATAAGGAACCAAAATTTATTGGAAATTTATTAGTACAAAGTGACTTGGCAAAAACACTAGAGCTTATTTCTCAGCAAGGAACAAAGGCATTTTATGAAGGAACGATTGCTGATAAAATTGTTAAAGATATGGAAAAAAAATGGTGGTCTTATTACAAAAGAAGATCTTAAAAGTTATAAAGCGGAAGAAATGGCACCCATTATTGGAACATATAGAGGATATCAAATTTTATCCGTTCCTCCTCCGAGTTCAGGTGGGGTTACTTTAATTGAAATGTTAAATATTCTTGAAAATTTCAATATGAAAGAAATTCCATTAAATAGTGCTAAATATTATCACATTGTGACTGAAATTATGAATTATGCATATTATGATAGAAATTCACAGTTGGGTGACCCTAATTTTATAAAAAATCCGATTGAACAACTGACTTCTAAGTCATATGCTAGAAAAATTTTTGAAAAAATGAATAAAGATTATCATACACCATCAAATGAAATTCAGACAAATGGTCTAAAAATAGAAGCAAATCAAAATGGAAATACAACTCATTTTTCAGTGATTGATAAAGATGGAAATATGGTATCAAATACCTATACACTCAATTTTTTATTTGGAAATGGCAAAGTTGTTAAAGGAACTGGAATTCTTTTAAATAATGAAATGGGTGATTTTACAATTAAGGTAGGTGCAGCAAATTCTTTTGGACTTATACAAGGGGAAGCTAATTCTATTGAACCTTCTAAAAGACCTTTAAGTTCTATGACGCCAACTTTAGTTTTAAATGAAAAGAAGGAACCTTTATTAGCAACGGGAGCTCCAGGTGGAAGTCGTATTATCACCCAAATTTTTAATTTTTTAGTGGGTTACATTGATTATAATTTGAATATAGCAACTTCATTGTCAAGATCACGAACCCATAGTCAGCTATGGCCAGATGAAATTTATTATGAAGAGGGTCTAAGTGAAGATACCATCGAAAAATTAAAAAGTATGGGACATAAATTAAATCAAAGTAGACCTTTTGGTTCGATACAGGTAGCAGAACAAAAAAGACAAAATGAAATTTATTTTGGTGCTTCTGATCCTCGATCAGAAGGGGATGCTGCAATAGGTATTTTTGAAAAATAAGTTATTTTTTTACTTCATCAATATTTTTTATTATTTGCTGTCTTTTTAAAGAAATTTTACAAGCAAAAAAGAAAACACATAAGCTAAATATGATTGCTATAATATTGCTATTTAATGTTGAAAGTTGTCCTGTACCGTTTCCAAATTTAGAAAAATAATTTATTAAAGTAAACCCAGATAAGTAAACGAATATCCAAGAAGAGCTTTTAAGATCTAGCGTTTTTATTAAACTTCTTCTTTTTTGATATAGCACAATTGAGTAAATTCCAACAAAAAGAATAATAATGCATGTGAGTTTAATTAAAACAGTAAATCCTATCCAGTGCATCATTAAACCACAAATACAAAATGCAAATAAAGATATAAATTTAAAGAAGGGGAGTTTAAAAGGTCTTTTAAGTTCAGGATATTTATCTCTTAAAACAACAAGAGCTATAGGCGTAACAGATAATGTAACAACATAAGATGAAGTTAAAAATGTAACCATTTCTTTCCAGCCAGGAAATGGGAATATTAGAATTAATCCAACTGCAAAACTTAGCCATAAAGAATTTTCTGGTGAGCCGTGTTTATTTAATTTGGTAACAAATTTAGGCGCGGCATCGATTGACCCTAATCCATGCATAACTCTGGCTGTGGTTGAGGTCATAATTAATCCTGAACCAAATGGAGATATAACAGCATCTATATATAAAAAAGCGCATAAAATAGTAAAGCCAGCCGCAATTGCAAGTCCAGCAAAGGGACCCAAATCGCCAATAAAATTTAAATGACTCCATCCTTGTGCAAGTGAAGTATCTGGAACAGCTACTACAAAAGCAGTCTGAATAAGGACATATAAAATTGTCACAATAAATAAAGAACTAATTGTTGCTAGAGGTATGTTTCTTTGAGGGTTTTTTGTTTCTCCAGCAAGAATAATTCCGGATTGAAATCCACCAAACGCAAAAATAATTCCTCCAACAGATAAACTTGCCATGATTCCTTGAATGCCATAAGGAGCAAATCCGTCATATTGAGTTAAATTATGATAATTACTTTGGGAGCTAAATATAAATGCAAATGCAATTAATAAAGGGACAAGTACTTTCCAAATTGTAGCAATTGAGTTTGTTCTAGTTAATAATTTAATACTAAATCGATTTACAAAAATCATAATAAATAAAATAAAAGCAGCTGCAAAATAACCTATTGTTGATAATTCATGTTTGCCCAATGAATTACTTGTTACTAACATTGGAAAATAAGTGCTTGAATACTGAACTACTGCTAAAGACTCTATGGGAACGATTGTGGCAAAACAAAGAAAATAAATCCACCCGGTAATTATTCCAGTAAATTTTCCGTGAGAAAAAAAGGAATAACTTGTTAAGCCTCCCATAATTGGGAACATTGAGGACAATTCAGAGAAAACTAAAACAATAAAAATAAAGAAAAAGCCGCCTAAAAACCAAGAAAGAATGGAGGCTGGTCCTGCCATTTGAGCCGCATAAAGTGGACCAAAAAGCCATCCCGATCCAATCATACTTCCGACAGAGGCAAGTGTAACTCCAATTAAGCCAATATTCCTTTTAGGTAACACAAAAACGCTCTCCTCATTTATTTGAACTGCTGCTCTTTAGCAATTTAGGAACTATTATGCTAGTGTATGCAATTTTGTCAAGTAATTAAATCTCTAAAATATTAGGAGTATCTATAGATACTTTATTTATTTAAAAAAAAATATTTTGTCAATATTATCTTAGAATTAATGGTGGGGTAGCAAAAGGGAAATTAGAATCTTTTTAAGATCTAAAAAGATTCTTTAAAACAAAAAATACGTTTTCTTTTCTTTCCGCTAATCTTCTTGTGTAGTAAGCTTGCCAGTCTTCGCCGTATGGAACATAAATTGTCATATTATGTCCTTTCTCTCTAATACGAGACCATGTTTTTTCTCGCATTCCATAAAGCATTTGAAATTCATATCTATCATTAGGAATGTTGTTATTTTCAATAAAATGAATACAAAAATCAATTATTTCATCGTCATGACTTGCAATACAAACTCTTTTTCCATTCAGTAAAAGTTTTTGAATTAATTTTTTATAATTTTCAACAATGAGAGGCATTTTTTGAAGTGCTTTTTCTTGTGGCTCTTTATAAGCACCCTTGCATAAACGGATTTTTCCATTTGCCGCTATAATACGATTGATATCTTCTTCTGTTCTTAATAAATAAGCTTGAAGCACAATTTCAGGGCTTGTAAATTCTTTTGCGGCACGTTCGTACATAGCTATTGTACGTTCTGTATAATCTGTTCCTTCCATGTCTAAAGCAACACGAATTTTCTTTTCATCAGCAATAGATAGAATTCTGGAAAGATTTTCGTAACAAAACTCATGATCAATATCGAGTCCAAGCATTGTTAATTTAATAGAAACATAGCAATCTCGTTTTTTTTCTGCGATTCGTTTTAATAATAGATCGTACTCTTCAACAAATTTAAGTGCTTGTGGCTTGTCTTTTATGTTTTCGCCAAGAACATCTAAAGTAACGCAGATTTTTTTATCGTTTAGTTTTTCAACTACACTGAAAGCTTCTTCAAAATTAGATCCTGAGACAAATCTTTTTGCGTAGAATGGTATGCTTCCCATAAAGTAACCCTCTTATATTGAACAAAGTAAAAAAAATCTCTGACGGTGTCTTTTTTACAATAAATTGAGGGAATGACAACTTAATGGGGATATTATTTATTTGGTTTGTCGGAGATTTGCTTTAATTCAGAAATAAGTTTATTGATTCGTTGAACGCTTTGTTTAATATTGTGAATTCTATTTGATATGTCAATTTCATCTAATGATTTTGGTTTGTTATTTAAATTTATAAGATTATTAGAAACTTTTTGATAAATAAATTGATTTAGTTTTTCTTTTTTGCGTAATTTAAAAAATTCAAAATCAAGCACGTTTTTTCTTTTATTAGAAGAACTTGAAATCATATTTTATTTCCTTTAAGTAAATTAAATCAAATTTTAAATTTAAATTAAGAGTTTGCTGTTTTATTGAGCAAACTCTTTTAGGCGTGGTTTATTATTTAATTCTATAACTTTTCATAACGTTTTTATTTGCTTGATCACGTTCTTTGCGCAATCTTTCTTGATTTGCTTTATTACGAGATGCTTGTTTTTCAAAAGTAGTTTTAGCATCTTCAGTACTAGCTGTTTTTGTTATGTTTTCTTTTTCTTTAACGATTTTTCTTGAGAAAATATCGATTACGTCACCCATTGTATCCTACCTCTTCAAAATGCGTTCATATTTTGGTTAAGCAATTTTAGTGCCACACCTAAATGTATTTGTTTTTCAATAAAAACAGAGGATAATGTTTGGTGTTTCTTAAAAAGTTTGTCGAAAGACTAAACACTCTCTGCTTATTAAAAGAGCTAATAGAAAATAGCCAGAGATACAAGTATAAGCTTTCATTTTGGGCAAAAAAAAATAAGTGTTTATAATTACAGAATAAATTTTTAAATAGTTGGCCATTAAAATAAATTTTTTTTAGTACGTTTTCCAAAGATACGAGTATTTTCTGAATGATCTTCTCTAATAAAAACCTACTGTAAAATGTTTATACAGTGCCTAATGAATAATTGTCAATTTACAATTATTATAAGTTGAGTTAAAGCTGTCTTAGTAGGATTATAGCTTCGTATATCTGAACTAGACGCTGACAAGGAGAATTTTTTGATGAAATTTGTTTACTTTTTTGGTTGTGGAGTCGCAGACGGTAATGCCTCAATGAAAGCTGAATTAGGTGGTAAAGGTGCAAATTTAGCAGAAATGACGTCTTTAAAACTCCCTGTTCCCGCTGGTTTCACTATCTCTACAAAGGTTTGTTTAGACTTTTTAAAAGAAGAAGGAAACTTTTCTCCTGAAGTAAAAAAGCAAATTGAAGAATCTCTTAGAAAAACAGAGGAAGCGATGGGTGCAAAATTTGCAGATCCCATAAACCCTTTGCTTGTAAGTGTGCGTTCTGGGGCGAGGGTATCCATGCCTGGAATGATGGATACGGTTCTTAATTTGGGTTTAAATCCATCAACGGTAGAAGCATTAGCAAAAAAATCGGCAAATCCTCGTTTTGCTTATGATTCTTATAGAAGATTTATTCAAATGTATTCTAATGTAGTAAAAGAACTAGATACTCATTACATGGAAGATTGTCTTGAAAATTACAAAAAAAATAAAGGTTATCATGAAGATACAAGTCTTTCTGCGGAAGATTTAAAGTCGTTGTGTCTTTCCTTTAAACAAATTTATCATAAACATTTGGGAGAAGATTTCCCAGAAAATCCTTTTGAGCAACTTTGGTCTGCCATAGGTGCTGTCTTTAAAAGTTGGAATTGCAATAGAGCTAAAAAATATCGTGAAATTCACTCCATACCAAATGATTGGGGAACTGCTGTAAATGTTTGTTCAATGGTTTATGGAAATATGGGAAATGACTCTGGAACGGGAGTTTGTTTTACGAGAGATCCTTCAACTGGCGAAAATATTTTTTACGGTGAATATTTAATCAATGCCCAAGGAGAAGATGTTGTTGCTGGCATTCGAACTCCAAAAACACTTTCTTTATTAGAAAAAGAAATGCCAGAAGTTTTTGTGCAGCTTCAAGATGTTAGAAAAAAATTAGAAAAACATTATAGAGATGTCCAAGATATCGAATTTACCATTCAAGAAGGTAAGTTATATTTATTGCAAACAAGAAATGCAAAAAGAACAACTCAGGCGGCTCTAAAAATTGCCATTGATTTTGCTAAAGAAGGAACACTTACGAAAGAAGAAGCCTTATTAAGAGTAAATCCACAAGATTTAGATAAACTATTACACCCCACCCTCGATCCTAGAGCACATAAACAAGTGATTGCAAAAGGTTTGCCAGCATCCCCAGGAGCTGTTTCAGGTCGAGCTGTTTTTACAGCTATTGAAGCGGAAAGTTGGGCAGCTCGTGGAGAGCTTGTTATTTTAGTTCGTGACGAAACGTCTCCAGAAGACATTGGAGGAATGTACGCTTCACAAGGCTTTTTAACAGCTCGTGGTGGCATGACTTCTCATGCTGCCGTTGTGGCCCGTCAAATGGGAAAATGTTGTGTTGCTGGCTGTTCCTCGCTGACTATTTCTCAATCCCATAAATCTGTAAAAGTTTCAGGAATTGAAGTTTTAGAAGGAGACTGGATTACTTTAGACGGTTCTACTGGTGAAGTTATGCTTGGCAAGGTTGAAACAAAAAATGCAGAACTCAGTGGTGACTTCAATGTCTTTATGGAGTGGGCTAAAGAATGTAGATCAATGAAAATTAGAGCCAATGCAGATACTCCCCGGGATGCGATTTATGCAAGAAGTTTTGGAGCTGAAGGAATTGGTTTGTGCAGAACGGAACATATGTTTTTTGATGAAAGCAGACTTCCTTATGTGAGACAAATGATTCTCGCTAAAAATGCTCCAGAAAGAAAAGAGGCTCTTGAAAAATTGTTACCTTTTCAACGCGAAGATTTTGTAAGCATTTTGAGCGCAATGGAAGGTTTTGAAGTAACAATACGCTTATTAGATCCCCCATTGCACGAGTTTTTACCTCACACAGATAAAGACATGATGACTTTATCAAATCAATTGGGTTTGTCTGCTGAAGATATCAAACAAAGGGTGAAGGCATTATATGAAGCAAATCCTATGCTTGGGCATAGAGGTTGTCGTTTAGGTATTTCTCATCCTGAAATTTATGAAATGCAAGTAAAAGCAATTGTTGAAGCGGTTGAAAAATGCCGTGCTCAAGGGAAAAAAGTTTATCCTGAAATCATGATACCTCTTGTTGGGATTGCTCAAGAATTGAAGTGGCTACGTGATAGATTATCTAAATTAGCACCACAAATTCCTTTTGGGACCATGATTGAAGTCCCAAGAGCTGCTCTTGTTGCGGATAAAATTTCACAATATGCCGACTTTTTTAGCTTTGGAACAAATGATTTAACACAAACTACATATGGATTCAGCCGTGACGATTCCGCTCCTTTTTTAAGAGTTTATAAACAAGAAGGTATTTTGCAGGAAGACCCTTTTGCTGTGCTTGATCAAGAAGGTGTTGGGCAACTCATAAAAATGGCTACAGAATTAGGTAGAAAGTCGAACCCTTCTTTAAAAGTAGGAATTTGTGGAGAGCATGGGGGAGAGCCTTCTAGCGTTAAATTTTGTCATTCCAATGGCCTAAATTATGTAAGTTGTTCTCCTTTTCGTATTCCTATTGCGATGCTGGCCTCGGCTCAGGCAGCAATAGAGCAGAATTTAAGTAAAAAATAAAAATTAACAATTATGAATTTCTTGTCATACTTTGTTCTTTTTATAAAATGTACTTAATACATTTATTTAATTGTTTTTTTGAATAAAATTGATTGTACAAAAGTCTCATAATGCTTATCAATGTAGCCAAAGATAGGTATTTTTTTTATTTTTAATGTTTTTAAACAATAAAATTTGTGACGATTTTATTGATTTCTCTTAAGCATTTTTAAATTGCAACAAAATTGTGATAACAAATGCAAGGATGTTATTTAGAGGTATCCATTTTTTTATTGAGAAGAGGTTTTTAATGGTCTCAGCTGTGAAGTATACTCAGCCAAAAGAGCCACATGTTTTGCAAAAAAAGCAAAATCATAATGTTGCCATTGGTGTTGTATCTACCTTGTTTTTTCTATTTGGTTTTATTACTTGCCTAAATGATATTTTAGTTCCTCATTTAAAAGAGGTTTTCTCATTAAATTATACAGAATCTATGTTAGTTCAGTTCACTTTTTTTGGAGCTTATTTTTTAATTTCTTGGCCTGCAAGTAAATTAATTTCAAAATACGGCTATAAAAAAAGTTTTATTATTGGACTTTCCTTAACCGCTTTAGGCTGTTTGTCCTTTATATTTTCAGCTAACATTTCAATTTATTTAGTGTTTTTATGTGGCTTGTTTGTACTAGCTAGTGGCATCGTTATATTACAAGTTGCAGCAAACCCTTATTTAACTATTTTAGGTGGTCCTGAAAGGGCATCTAGTAGGCTCATTTTTGCACAAGGCTTGAATTCCTTAGGAACAACAATTGCACCTATTATTGGTTCTGCTTTAATTTTATCTGTAGCAATGCTTTCTAAAGACGAGCTATTAAAATTACCAGAATCTGAGGTTGTTGCTTATCATGCTGCCCAGGCAAGTGCCGTTCAGCTTCCCTATTTTGGTCTTGCCTGCTTTGCTATCATGATAGCGGTAGCTCTGGCCTTCTTTAAATTTCCAAATGACAAAATTGTAGCATCTACTGCTCTAAAAAATGAAACAAAAGATTTTAAATTATTTGATCATCCTAAACTTGTTTTAGGTACCATAGCTATATTTGCTTATGTTGGTGCCGAAGTGGCAATTGGTAGTTTAATGGTAAACTTTATAGCTTCTCCAACTGTAGGGAATATGAGTCTCAAAGACGCGGGAGATAAACTCAGTTTATACTGGGGTGGTGCTATGGTAGGTCGATTTGTCGGCTCTTTTATCACAACAAAATTTAAAACAAATAAAGTTTTATTTGTGCACGGTATTGTGGCATCCATTTTAGTGTTATTTACAATATTTGGATCGGGTCATTTTGCATTATACAGCATAATTGCTGTTGGTTTATTCAATTCCATTATGTTCCCATCTATTTTTGTATTAAGTACACAAAACCTTGGCAAATTTATGGAAAAAGGTTCTGGAATTATTTGTATGGCTATTGTTGGTGGCGCAATTATTCCAATGCTACAAGGTTTTATTGCAGATAATGGTGGTCTTCATTTAAGTTATATTGTTCCTTTAATATGTTATATTTATATAGCTATATTTGCATTAAAAGTGAAATCAAATAATTAATATTTTTTCATAATTTATTTTTAAATGTATTCATCATGAAAAAAAGATGACAAATTAAAACCTGTCATCTTTTTTTTGTTTGTAACACCTATATTTTAGATAATGGTATGTTTATTTTATATAAAATATTTTAAATTTATATTTGTATTTCTATATTTATTTCCTTTTTTAAGGAAACAATTTTTTGACTTTTGTAAATTATTCTAGTATTCATAAACGTTGATACGAAAAAATATATATATTATGCCAGTTAAGAGTTGAGAAAGATATTGTGAAGATTGAAGAA
>NZ_JBIPMD010000049.1:0-17108 GCF_044369315.1 Silvanigrella sp. | reverse complement strand
AAAAGCGTACGTTTGAAAAGAAGAAGAAAGAATTAATAAAGAACAAAAAACCGATAGAAATTTTTGTAAATTTTTTGTTTTCATTTAACACCATTATATTAAATTTATTAATAATTATAATAATCTAAAGCAATTCAGTTCAAAACAATGCATTATACCAGAATATCATTATAATATAACATGATTACATTTCGGTTAATTTAATATGAAATATTAGGTTTATTTTTCAATTATTTAAAAAATATTTATTAATATATTTATTCAAACTGGACAGAGATAACTTTATTAATTTTACTTAAATCAAAATAAGGAACAGAGTTATTAATTAATTCAATTGAGTTTTTACTATTTTTATTTAAATAATTTATTATAAATTCTTCAAATCCAATATAATTTAAAATTTTGCATATATTTTCTTTAGCATTTAAATTTTTTAATGGCTCTGCTTTTGTTTGTTTAGATAATTTTTGATTTTCTTTATTTAATAAAATTGGAATATGAGCATAATTTAAAGTTTTAAAATTTAAACATTTTTGCAGATAAATTTGACGTGTAGTTTGAAAGAGTAAATCAGAACCTCTAACAATTTCGGTTATACCTTGAATTTCATCATCAACAACAACTGCCAATTGATAAGATGCAATATTTTCATTTCGCCACAATACGAAATCACCAACTTCTTTTTCAAGATTTTGTTCAATAGAGCCTTGAATATTATCAGTAAATTTAATATTAAATGTATTAAATGCCTTTATTCTGGTTGAAAAATCTTTATTTTCAATCTCTTTATTTCTACAAACACCTGGATAAATATATTCCATAGTTTGTAAATTTTTATAATAATTTATTAACTTTTTTCTTGAACAAGAACATTTATAAATTAATTTTTTTTCATTTAAATAATTTAAATAAAAACGATATATTTCGCTTCTTTGAGATTGATAAATAATTTCGTCATCCCACTCTAAGCCATGCATTTCTAATGTTTTTAAAATAGAATAAATAGAGCCTTTTTGGTTTCTTTTTTGATCAATATCTTCAATTCTTAATAGCCATTTTCCATTTTGAGATCGAGCTCTTAGATAACTAGCCACAGCTGTTACCAATGAACCAAAATGAAGATCGCCAGTAGGAGATGGAGCAAAGCGTCCAACATAATTTGAAAATTTTGTCATTTGATTTAGTGCAATTAAGATAATAAATGGTGAAGGGTCAGGGACTCGAACCCTGGACCAAGAGATTAAGAGTCTCTTGCTCTACCAACTGAGCTAACCCTCCACTTTTGTTTCCACTTAGTTATCTAAGATGAACTTCTAAGTCAAGGAATGAATATAAAAAAATAGTTTAAAGTAAATTACTTTAAACTATTTTTTTTTCAAATAAAACTTATATTACTTACCGATAATAATAAATGCAATAATAAAACCAAGAATCGCTTGAAACTCAATAAGAGCCATTGCTAATAGGAATGGAGTAAAGATTTTATTATAAGCTTGTGGGTTACGTCCAATGCTTTCTAGAGCACCTTTTGCAGCTTGTCCTTGACCTTGTCCGGCACCAACAACAGCTAAACCAATTGCTAAACCAGCGCCTACTAATTTTAGGCCTGTTCCAATAGACATGCCGTCTGTAGCAACAGTAGTTGCAGCATCATTAGCAAAAGCTAAAACGTTAACAGATAAAGCCGCAGCAGCAGCGGAAACCATAGCAAATTTCTTTTTCATGAAAAACTCCTAAAAATAAAAAACTTTTAATCACTGCCATTCGTTTCTTTTTTACATGCAGAATACTAGTTCTCATGTAATGATTCTTTTGGAATCACCTCTAAATAAGAGGTAAGGAAATTTATGAATTAAATCTTAAACCTGAATGGATAGGAATTGATATATTCAATAAATCCTGAATAAACATAAACTAAAAAACAATTTTAATGTTGCTCTTTAGATTCAAGTGCAAGTTTTATATATACAGCGCTTAAAGTCATAAATATAAACGCTTGTAGACAGGCAACAAATGTTCCAAATCCAAGAAAAATTGCAGGAATTGGAATAAAAGGAATATATAAATCCTTCATAAGTCCTGAGAAAATAGCAAACACAAAGTGGTCACCAGATACGTTTCCAAAAATACGCAAAGAAAGCGAGATTGGCCTTGATAATAAACTAATAAATTCGATTAAGAACATTAACGGAGCCATCCATAAAACAGGACCTGCTAAATGCTTAATGTAATCAAAACCAGATTCTTTTAAACCATAATAATTAAAATAAACGAATATTGCCATAGCAGCAGCAAACGTAAACGACATATTTGATGTAGCAGGTGAAAAACCAGGTAATACACCAGATAAGTTAGATATAATTAAAACAAAAAAAGTACCGCCTAAAACTCCAACAAATCTCATCCAATTTTTTTCACCAATTGTAGACTCAAGAGTTGAAGATACAACAGACCAGCAAAGCTCAATAAAGGCAACGAGTCCAAACTTTTTAGGAGGAAGAATTTCTTCATCACTCATTTGCTCTGGCTTCATTTTTGAAAAACCAGAAAATATAGCAATCGCCGCTAACAAAAGCACTGCTGACGCTGAAGCAAAAACAGGGGACCATTGCTCCGCTTTTAAACTTGCAGCTGCCTGGGTTATGTCTGGATTAAAAAAGACAAAAAAGTTTCCTAAAATTTCATGATACCAATTCACAACATGCACTCCTGAGGAATCTGCATAGGCTGCTGGCGCAACAACTATAGATAACAAGGTTAAGATATGAATAATTTTACGTTTCATAATATTAATGTAGGATCCCTTCGTAAAATATCAAAGCAAACACAAGCCAATTACATTATTGAGACTCTTCTTGCAAGTAGGTAGAGCATTAAGCTGACAAAATATGTTGCAACAAAAATAGACAAATTCAAAATCAATTTATCAGAAGGACACTCGTAAACCAGATATGCTAAAATTGCAAAGCCAAGGTACTTCATAGTTTTTACTAAAAACTTAGTAAAGACAGTCGTGTTTTGGTATTTATTTAATATGAATTTAGCATTAATAAAAACTCCGGCCATAATTAGAATAGCCGATATTACAAACATTATTTGCATGGATAAACTACTCATCACAATTGTCCTTGAAATCATTTTTGATTAATAATTTCAAATTTTTATATACAGATATAAAAGATACAATAAAAATAAGTATGGATAATACTATTTTTATTGTAAATGGCTCAAAAAATAAATAACTTATTAATTTTTTTCCATTTTCCATATCTCCTAAGACCCAAATCATTACAATGATCAAAATCGTTGAACTGATCTGACCAAACAAGATTGCAAGAGTTCTTAATTCATTATTCATAAAAAAAATACCATTTTTTAGGCAAAACACTTGACCTCAAGAATTTGGCTCGTAAGAATCAAAACGCAACGCAAAGGCTAAATGCCTCGCTGGCGACAAAACCCAAAACGAGGTTATTTCATGTTAGATAAAGAATCGAACCAAATTTTTTCTGAAAAACTCCGTACTCGATTTATTGAGTTGGGTCTTTCAAAACAAACTGCAACAAAAATAACCAAACTTATCACACCTGTAAAGATAGATGGAAATACCATCATTTCCTACTGCTCCGATGCTTTTTATAGAGATCATATTATCTCCCCCAAAATAGAAGAAATTGAAAAAATTGCAAAAGATTGCTGGGGAAAAGCATACGATTTTAAAATAGAAGGCTATCCTATTGAAGAAAATAGTTCTGGTAAAACAAAAAGCTTTAAAACGAATAAAGAGTCTCAAATTACACTTTTTCCTGATGAAAATAATTATTTTCCTGAAAAAAAGAAAAAATTAAAACCAAAAATTTCTTTTCAAGAAATAATTCCTGCAAATACGATTAAACCAGAAGAAATAAACCAAAAAATTGATGAAAAAAATACTCTTCAAATAAATAATGAAAAACCAAGAACTTTAGATGCAACTCAAAACTTTGGAACTTTTATTCGTTGTGAAAGTAACCTTGTAGCTTATTCTGCATGTGAAGCTGTTGCAAAAAATCCTGGGAACTTATCAAATCCATTATTTATTTATGGAGCAACTGGACTTGGTAAAACCCACCTTCTTCACTCGGTAGGCAATGAAATAATTCAAAAAATTCCAAACGCAAAAATACTTTACATTACAAGTGAAGACTTTGTAAATGATGTGATTCATAGAGGGATTCGTGTTGGAAAAATGGATGAAGTGAGATCAAAATATAGTGCATGTGATGTTTTATTAGTTGATGATATTCAATTTCTTGAAAAGAAAGATGCTTGTCAAATAGAGTTTTTTCATACGTTTAATGAACTTTATCAAAAAAGAAAACAAATTGTTATTACAAGTGATAAGTTTCCTAAAGACATTCCAAATATTGAAGAACGTTTAAAAAGTAGATTTTTACAAGGTTTACTTGTAGATATTGAACCACCTGGGTTTGAAGATAGAGTTGCTATCATTGAAACAAAAGCAAATTTAATTGGGCTTAAAATAAATCAAGAAATTTCTTTTTTAATTGCAACTCATGCAAAAACAAACGTAAGAGAAATTCAAGGATTATTAAAAGATCTTCTTATGAATCAACATATGACAGGAAGAAGCCCTACAATTGAATCTGTAACAACAATTTTAAAAAGAAGATTTCCTACAGGCTCTGTTGAATCAACAATTGATACTGCTGCAATTCAAAAAGTAGTGGCAAATCATTTTCAAATAAAAATGGCTGATTTGATGGGACAAAGCCGTCAACAAAAGTTTGTAATTGCAAGACATATTGCAATGTTTTTGGCAAAAGAAATGATTGGATTACAAATAGTAGCAATAGCAAACGCATTTGGAAAAAAAGACCACACAACAGTTTTACATGCTATGTCAAAAGTAAAAGAGCTTTTAGATAAAGATGATGAGTTTAGGGTTAGTTTCATTCAGGTAAAAAGAAAAATAGAAGCATTAATGCAATCTAATTAATTTGAATAAATTTACCTGATGCAGCTCTATATACTCTGTCAAAAATAGCGCTTAAATTTTCATTATTTTCATAATTTAGATCTGGTAATAAAATAAATTCAGCCTTTTCTACCATCTCTGCTTTTCTTAAAAAATGAAATAAATTTTTACTTGCTTCTTTAGAATCTCCTGAAACAGATAAGTCTAAGTAACATAATGAAAGCTCTTTTAATTTTAAGTTTTTAGAATTGAAATCAATTAAAACAGATTTTGATAATAATTTTTTTGAAAATAATGGAATATTTTTATTTATTTTTAATTCCTTATTTTTAATAATAAACGATTCTATATTTGGAGAATAATGCGTTAATAGTTGTCCAGGAGAATCAAGGGGAGTTGAAATTTCTTGTTCGTCATTTATTATTTTAACTTCTCTTTTAATCAAATTAACTTTAATATTTATATTATTTTCTTTTAATTCATTATTTAATTGAAGAGAACTAATTGCACCTGGTCTTAAAATAGAAATTTCATTGTTTTCAGAAATTTTAACCACAGTAGATTCAATTCCTATATCACATTCTTCAATTTGATTTATTATAAATAAATCAGGATAGTTTCCTAAATCATCAAGAACATGACTTGCTTTCGTGGGACTAACATGACCAAATCGATTTGCACTAGGAGCTGCGATTGGGAAATTTACTTTTTTTAGTAAACTTAAAGCAATTTTTCCTGATGGAATGCGAATCGCAATAGAATCCCCTCCAGCGGTGATAAGTTTTGGAATATTTTTGGAAGCCTTAACAATTAATGTCAAAGGTCCTGGCCAAAATTTCTTACCAAGAATGTCAAAACATTGTCTTTGAAATGAAGTCATTTCTGTTAAGCTTTCAGCTTGGAACAATTCACTGATATGAACGATAAGAGGATCTGACTTTGGCCTTCCTTTGGCAAAGAAAATTTTTTCTAGTGCTTTCTCATCAAGCGCATTTGCTCCTAAGCCGTAAACTGTTTCCGTCGGAAATGCGACTAAGTTACTTGCTTGTAAAGCTTGGGCACAGAGATCCATTGATTCTTCAGAGAAATTTAAGATTTTTGCCACTTGTATCTCCAATTTTTGTTTCATTTCGAGTTCTTAATAGACTTATCCACATGTTATCCACATAGAAAATACGACCTCACCTCAATCGCATTTTTTCCATATTTTAGAATGATTTTCAAGGTTTTTACAAAAAGTTATCCACATCAAAAATCAAAGTTATCCACATACTCACATAAAAATTTAGTTACTCTATCTCACTTTTGGGAATCTTTACAGAGTCCTTTTTCTATGTGGATAAGATGTGGATAATGTGTGGACAACCTGTGGATAACTATTATGCTATAATTTATAGCCACGAGTTATCCACCTTAATTTTAGCTTATCCACACTTTATCCACAGGTTGTCCACATCTTATCCACAGGGTTTTTAGTGCTCTAAATCGCCTCTAGTTATTGATTTATAAAATATATTTTAAATCCTCATACACGTTATCCACATAAAATAGCTTCACCTACTACTACTTCTAATAAAAAGTTTTTAAATTTCTTATAAAGTGTATAAGAAGAGTTACTCAAGTACTCATGCTTGAACAGCTGTTGACAATAGGTTAAGCAAACACTGTATAGATGAATTTTTTCAAAGGTGGACACATGTTTAAAAAGAGCAAATGTTTTTTTTCATCCGACGTCCAAAGTATAAGTCCTGAAATTTCTGCTGAGTTTGACAGGGACAAATTAGCTAGTGCGTTATTATCGGTAAGTGCAGCTCAAATTGACCCTGATATTGGTTGGGTACAACTTTCTTTTTCCGGTGGTAAAAGGGTTGTTATTTCTTCTATTAGTCACAATCTTGCAATTAAATGTGAAATAGAAACGCCTTATACAGGACAAGGAGTTATTAAAGTTTCTGGAAAACAGTTTTCAGATTATGTTAAACAACTTCCTTCAACTAAAGTCTATTTAAAAGCGGAACTCCCTTCTAGAATACAATTAAGATGTGGGAGAAGTTCTGCTAAAATACAACTTGTACATGATCAATCACAAAGTAAAATTGATATTCCACAAGCAGGAACTTTAGTAAAAATTAAAGGAAATTTAATTGAACGTTGGGTTTCAAGCTTTAAAGATTTTGTTTCTGTTGATGATAATAGATTTTATGCAAATGGTGCCTTAATTTGGGCAGAAAAAAATTCGGAAAATAGTTCTATTTTACATGCTGTGGCAAGCGATGCTTTAAGATTAGCAAAATCATCATTGAATGAAGGCATTCAAATTGAAAATTTAGATTCAAGTCAAGTTTTAATTCCTAGAAAAGCTTTAGAAGAATTAAAAAGAGTAGCTACTTTGGAACCTGAAAAAGAATTTAGTTTAAAATGGCATGAAAAAGAGCTCTTTTTTTCTGTTGAAGCTGATGAATACACGATGTTTGCAAAATGTATTGCGGGTCAATATCCGCCTTATGAAGCCGCTATACCTCAAAAAATAAATACAGAAATTCAGCTAGATTTAAAATCAATTCAGGATAGTGTAAAACGTTCTCTTCTTTTTGCGGATAAAAATAAAGTGATGAAATTACATTTTGAAAATTCACTTTTAACAATGGCAAGTTCCACCCCTGGTCAAAAAGAAGGCGAAGAGGTGATCGAAATGAGTGCATCTATAGCATCTCCATTTGAAGTGAACTATAACGGATCTTTGATTATGGGTATTTTAGGGGTTTTATCCGGTTTACGTGTTCAATTTGCTTGGGAAAATATGAACAGACCTGTTAAAATTACTGGCGAAAGTCAAAGAGGTTTAGAAGTTTTTTATCTTCTTGTGCCAGCTCGTTTTTAAGCCCGTATTTGAGTTTTTAATTTTTGATTAAAGAAAAGAGCTATGTTTAATAAATTCAATTTGTTTGTTTGCGATCCTGGAAATTATGAAAAAAAAGATGATGGGTATGGTTCTTCGAACATCACAGTTCTTGAAGGACTAGAGGCTGTTCGTAAAAGGCCTGGAATGTATATTGGCAATACAGGTACTGTTGGCCTTCACCATTTAATTTATGAGGTTGTAGACAACTCTATTGATGAATATTTGGCTGGACACGGTTCCCAAATAGAAATCACTCTGCACCTTGATGGCAGTGTTACAATCTCTGATAATGCTCGTGGTATTCCTGTGGATAAACATCCATCTGGAAAAAGCGCTCTTGAGGTTGTAATGACAATATTACACGCGGGCGGTAAATTTGATAATGAAATTTACAAAACTTCAGGCGGTTTACATGGTGTTGGTGCTTCTGTAGTAAATGCTTTATCTAGTTATTGTCGAGTAGAAGTTAAAAAAAATGGTGGTGTTTATGAGCAGGAATATAAGTGCGGAATTCCTCAATTTGACGTAAGAAGAATTGGAGATACATCATCTCATGGAACAACTACAACATTTAAACCTGATTCAACTATTTTCCAGGAAACAACTGAATTTAGTTTTGATTATTTATGTGCTCGTCTTCGGGAATTATCCTTTTTAAATAAAGGAATTTGTATTCGTCTTATTGATGAAGTCAAAGATAAAACTCAAGAGTTTAAATATGAAGGTGGATTGATTAGTTTTGTTGAATATTTAAATAGAAGTAAAGTTGTTATTCATCCAAAACCAATTTATATGCTTGTTGATAGAGAAGAAACTGTTATTGAAATCGCTTTACAATGGAATGATAGTTATTCTGAAAGCGTTTATTCTTATGCAAATAATATAAATACAATGGAAGGTGGTGCTCACTTAACTGGTTTAAGAGGTGCATTAACTCGTGTTGTAAATCAATTGGCTTCAAATGACAAAGCAGTTCAAAACTTAAAAGAAGGCTTATCTCCAGAAGATATTCGAGAAGGATTAACTGGAGTTGTTCATGTAAAACTTCGTGATCCTCAGTTTGAAGGACAAACTAAAAATAAATTAGCAAATTCGAGAATAAGAACACTTGTAGAAAGTTCGTTAAATGAAAAACTAACGGATTATTTTCATGAAAATCCAGATATCTCTAAGAAAATTGTCTCAAAAATTGTTGATGCTGCCAGAGCACGTATTGCGGCTCGAAAAGCAAAAGAATTAACTCGCAGAAAAAGCGCCTTAGATTTAGGTGGTCTTCCTGGAAAAATTGCAGATTGCCAAGATCGTGATCCCGCTAACTGTGAATTGTTTATTGTGGAAGGGGATTCTGCGGGCGGTTCTGCTAAACAAGGTCGTGATAGAAAAACTCAAGCCGTGTTACCTTTAAAAGGTAAAATTTTAAATGTAGAAAAAGCAACAACGGATAAAATGTTATCTAATCAAGAAATCCGTTTATTAGTTCAAGCTTTGGGTACAGGCATTGGAAGACACGATAATGATGTCGATATTTCTAAACTTCGTTATCATAAAATCGTTATTATGACGGACGCGGATGTCGATGGAGCTCATATTCGTACTTTATTTTTAACTTTCTTTTATAGACAAATGCAGGAAGTTATTAAAAGAGGGCATCTCTATATCGCTCAACCTCCTCTCTATAGATATAAAAAACAAAAAGTGGAGCATTATTTAAAAGATGATTCTGCTCTTGAGAAATTTCTTGTTGAAACAGCTATGCAAGACGCTTCTATTCTTGATAATAATTCTAAAGTAATTGAGTTATCTGTTGTTAAAAATATGTTATCTTGTGTTGAAAGAAGAAACAGAATAACAAGTATTTTATCTCGAAGAAGAAGTTCAATAATTGTTAGCTTTTTAGCTAATTATAATACTTTAACTCCAGAAATATTTTATAATAAATCTGGTTTTGAAAAACTTATTGAAGAAATAAAGTTACATGTTTTAAAATACGGACATATTCATACAAAAATAGATTTTGACAATGAGCATAATCGTTATTTTGCGGTATTAGATCTTCAATTATCTGGCAAACCTTATTACTTTAAGTTTGATTTTGATTTTATAAGTTCGTCTGAATTTGAAGAATTAAAAAGACTTTCTTCTCAATTAGAATCGACTTTTGCTTTACCATTAAAATTTTCTCATGATAAAAAATCTAGAGTAATTTCTTCGTGGGTTGAATTAAGAGAATTTTTACTTTCAGAAGGAAGAAGTGGCGCTTATATTCAACGCTATAAAGGTCTTGGAGAGATGAATGCCGAGCAACTTTGGGAAACCACAATGCAGCCTTCTACAAGACAATTTCTTCAGGTAACAATAGAGGATGCAATTGAAGCAGATAATATTTTTTCTATGTTAATGGGTGATGATGTTCCTCCAAGAAAAGAATTTATCGAATCAAATGCATTGAATGTAAGAAATCTTGATGCTTAATTAAAGTATAAAAAAAAGTTGGAAAAAAGATTATGTCACTAGAAAAAATGAGTGTTCTTTCAGCAAATATTAACGATGAAATGAAAAATGCTTATCTCGATTATGCCATGAGTGTAATCGTAAGTCGCGCTCTTCCCGATGTACGCGATGGTATGAAGCCAGTTCATAGGCGAGTTTTATATGCTATGTATGAACAAAATAACGTTCATAATAAACCTTTTAAAAAATCGGCTCGTATTGTTGGTGATGTGTTGGGTAAATATCACCCTCATGGAGATAGCGCAGTTTATGGAGCTCTTGTTAGGCTAACTCAAGACTTTTCTATGCGTTACCCTTTAATCGATGGTCAAGGAAACTTTGGTTCGATTGATGGGGACTCCGCTGCGGCAATGCGTTATACGGAAATTCGTTTAGCAAAAATTTCTGAAGCACTTATGGCTGATATTGAAGAAGATACTGTCGATTTTGGTCCAAACTATGATAACAGTGAAACACAGCCACTTGTATTGCCAACTGTATTGCCTCAATTATTAATTAATGGACAAAGTGGTATTGCTGTTGGAATGGCAACAAATATACCTCCTCATAATTTAGGCGAAGTTATTGATGCTTTATTGCATATGCTAGAAAAAGGAAAAACAACTGTTGATCAAATTATGCATTTTATCAAAGGTCCAGATTTTCCTACTTATGGCATGATTTGTGGTTTAAAAGGGATTCAAGATGCCTGCCGTACAGGTAGAGGAAGTATTGTTGTTAGAGGTAGAGCTGCTGTTGAATCTACAAAAGGTGGTAGAGAGCAAATCATAGTAACAGAACTCCCTTATCAAGTGAATAAATTAACTTGGATCGAAAAAATTGCAGAACTTGTTAAAGACGAAGAAGTTCAGGGAATTTCTGATATTCGTGACGAAAGTAACAAAGAAGGTATTCGCGTTGTTATTGAAGTTAAAAAAGGCGAAAATGCAGAAGTTATATTAAATCATCTTTACAAAAGAACTCGTTTACAAGACTCTTTTGGCGTAAATATGGTTTGTATTGTAAGAGGTGTTCCTCGTTTACTTAATATTAAAGAAACATTGGAATATTTCTTAGAACACCGTCTTGAAGTGATTACGCGACGTACGACATTCCGCTTACGCAAAGCACAAGATCGTTTGCACATTTTAGAAGGCTTAAAAATAGCCGTTGATAATATAGATAAAGTTGTTTCTATTATACGTGGTGCAGATAGCCGCGATGATGCAAAAGAAAAACTAATTTCAGCCTACTCACTGTCTGAAAAACAAGTTGGCGCTATTCTTGATATGCGTTTAGTTCAATTAACTGGCTTGGAAAGAGATAAAATAATCGCTGAGCATAAAGAAACATTAGCAATTATTGCAGACTTGCAAGATATTTTAGATAAACCAGAAAGAGTTCGTGCAATTGTTAAAGAAGAGTTTATCAATTTAAAAAATTTACATAACGATAAAAGACGTACTGAAATTGTTGCTGATGCTGGAGATGTCGATATAGCAAGTTTAATTCCTCCTGCAGATGTTTTTGTAACATTTTCAAGTTCTGGGTATATTAAACGTGTAAATCAAGACGAATTTAGAACGCAAAATAGGGCTGGAAAAGGAAAAACAGGTGCAGCATTAAAAGAAAATGATGTTGTTAAATTTACTTTTCATGCACATACTCATGATTATGTTCTTATGTTCTCTAATCTTGGAAAAGTTTATAGCTTTAAGGTTTATGAATTGCCAGAAGCATCCGCTACTGCAAGAGGTAAATCTATAAATCAAATTTTAACCATGTCTAGTAATGAACAAATTACGGCAATGTTGCCTGTTAAAGAGTTTGTTGAAAATCAACATATTTTAATGGTAACTAAACAAGGAACAATTAAAAAGACAGAATTATCTTCGTTTTCAAATATTCGAGCTGGCGGTTTAAGAGCTGTTACTTTAGAAGATGGAGACACTTTAGTTTCTGTTAAAATTACATCTGGAAAAAATGAAATTATTATTGCAACAGCTAATGGCCAAGCAGTTCGTTTTGATGAAGATGATGTTCGTTCAATGGGAAGAACAGCCAAAGGCGTTAAAGGAATTACAATAGACGATGAAGAAAAAGACTATGTAGTTGCTGCAGAAGTTGCACACCCAGAAGAAAGTTTATTAGTTGTTACTGAAAACGGTTACGGCAAAAGAAGTAAATTAGAAGAATATAGAAAAACAAGTCGTGGCGCAAAAGGCGTAAAAACGATTAAAATAAGTGAACGTAACGGTAAAGTAATTACAATGATTTCGGTTTCTGAAGACTCCGATATTATGTTTACAACAAATACAGGTAGAGTCTTAAGAATTTCAGTTTCTTCATTAAGAGTTATGGGACGAGTTACTCAAGGTGTTTGTTTAATGAGAATTCTTGAAGATGAAAAAATTGTTTCTGTTTCCACACCAAGTGAATTTGATGACACGCCTGTTACTCAAATAGAGTCTGTTGAAGAGGTTGAATAATTAAAATGAAATTAAAATTAAACAAGAGTTTTATTTTTTCTTCTATAATTATTATGATTTCTTCTTTAGCATTATCATGCGGTAAAAGATCTAAGGCACCACCAATTGGTAACAATATGTCTTTTCCTGGTTCTATGGTTGCCTTAGGATCAACGGATTTTTTATTATTAAACACGTCTGCAAATGGTGACTATTCAGATGGGTCTATTCAAAGATATTCAGTAGATTCTTCAGGAAACCATACCTTTATTTCAGCTATGTCCGTTCCGGCTCATGGAACAGAAATAGCTGTGAGCTCTGATAGTAAATTAGTTGCTTTATCTTTTGATGGAAGTTATTCAAATACTCAAGTTCAATTTTATAATTATTCCAATAAAAATAGTCCTTCTTTACTCCCAATAAATTTATCTTTGCCTTCTACGGGAGGCAAGCAGGCGGTTAAAAGAATTAGTTTTTTTAAAAGAACTGCCGATACTAGTTACTACTTTTATGGTTCAATTTTAACATTTCCAAATGACGATAGTTCTAACGGAAATATTCCATCAAGAGTTTTTGTTGCAAAAATTGATAGTAGTTTTTCTTCTGTTCAATTATTATTTATTCTCTCTTACGGTTTAAATGATACTAACTCTTTGTCGCTAAATTCGACTTCTATAAATTCTGCAGTAACTTCAAATAATGCACAGTACACTTTTGGATATGGCGCGCCAACTTACGTTGGTGGAACAAACGATTTATTTATTGCCTTTCCTACAGGATCAATTGGTGGATTTAATAGTGGAATAAACACGTACCCTGTTTTACCAGATGCTTTGACATACTTATCAGGTACTTCAAATAGCACGACATGTAATGGTATTGCTTGTAAAATTTTACCTGATTTTAGAACAGTTTCATTAGCAGCGGTCGACATGGCTGCAATCGTAGCGGGAAATTCAATTAATAATTCAACCTATTTCGTTCCTTTATTATGGAATCAAAATGGTATGGGTTATCGTTCTACAACAAACGGAACTTTAATCACTTATCCAAATAATGTGAATAATGCCGATCTCAATTCATTTTCATTTCAATATGGATTTTCGTCTTCATATTGGGCAAATACTCCAAATGTAGGTTCTGGAGCTTCTTCTTGTTATGCAACAACAGGAACAACAAGTGCAAATCAATATCAAATTTTAGGAGATAATTCGGTTTTTGTGGCTAAAACTGGATTAAATGGAAATAATGACAATTCAAATGGTGGTAAAACGGGAAATGGAACGGAAGTTCTTGCTTTAACTGGTTTTGATAACTTAAGATCAAATATCAATGTGATTAAAGGCTCAAGAACGGCTTCTGGTGATTCAGATTTTAATAAAATATCTTCTTATCAAATAATAGACTTTTATAATGCAGCAAAGGCTTCATTAAATACAGGAACAACATGGCCTTCAACCGTGAGCCCTTTAAACCCATTTATGTTTTCTAGAACTTCGAATGTGAGTAATTTTGATAATACTGGTGCAGGAATTGGTAATATGGGTGTTGTAAAATTTGCAACATCAAATACATGTAGACCATATTGGGCTCGAAATACAGTATCATCTGGTTCTTTAGGAAGAGATACAGCTTGGCTTATATCAAGCCCAGTAACTATGACATCTTCTTCAAGTGGCTATTCGACCTATCAAAATTTAACAATAGATCCAACAAAACCATCTGTGTTTAATTTTAGTGCAGGTTCAGGTGCTCAATCTTGTACCGATGTTTTACCAACAACAGATAATCCGAAAGTTTTTTGCGTAAACTATTTGTATTCAACCATCTCAAGATATAATGTTTCATCATCTGCTAATAGTGATCCAGTTATTTTTACTCCATATTAAAAATTTGGGAAGAATTGGAAGAAGATTATGAAAATATTTATTGATTCTGCTGATATTAATGAAATTAAATCGGTAGCTGAACTTGGTGTATGTGATGGTGTAACTACAAATCCAACATTAATCGCTAAATCTGGACAAGACTTTAAAACAGTTTTACTTGAGATTATAAATATTATTCCAGGCCCTATTTCTGCAGAAGTGATATCAAGTGATTCAAAAGGAATGCTTAAAGAAGCAGAAGAACTAGCAAAAATAGCCAATAGCATAGTCATAAAACTTCCGCTTACGCAAGAAGGTTTAAAAGCCTGTAAAATATTAACAGGTAAGGGAATTAAAACAAATGTTACTTTATGCTTCAGTGTAGGACAAGCATTGCTTGCAGCTAAAGCAGGAGCAACATATGTTTCTCCATTTATTGGAAGATTAGATGATATTGGTGAAGAAGGAATACGCCTTATTTCTGAAATTAAAGAATTATATTCTGCGCATAAAGTTGAAACAAAAATACTTGCAGCAAGTATTCGCAATCCTCGACATGTTACCGATGCTATTATTGCTGGTGCCGATATTGCAACTATTCCTTATAAAGTATTACTACAGCTTTATAATCATCCCTTAACAGAAAAAGGTCTTGCTCAATTTATTGAAGATTGGGAAAAATCGGGCCAAAAAAATATTATCCCTTAAAATAAAAGATAATTATGACAATTTTAATATTTACAAGTAATAATGGAAAATTAGTTGAATTTCAAAAAATGTTAAAAAATGAAATTAACATAGTCGGTCTAAAAGAATTAAATGAATTATCAAGTAAACAAAATATAGAGCCTATTGAAAATTCGGATTTTTTTTTAACAAATGCTTTTATAAAAGCATTTGTTGCATTGAAATATATTTATAATAATAAAAATATTCAAAAATTTAATGAAATAAAAAAAATTATTATAGATGATTCAGGTTTGTGTGTACCAAGTTTAAATTATTTGCCTGGTGTTCATTCTGCAAATTATGCTGGTTACCCTAAAGATGATAAAAAAAATAAATTAAAGCTTGCCGATGAAATCACAAAAAGTTCACTATCTTTTGATTATGCAAATGAAAAAAGATTATCCGCATTTTTTGTTTGTTTTTTATTTGAAATAAATTTTAATAAAATAAATGAGTTTGAATTTATAAATGATTTTGATTTTTCTGAGGCGTCATCATTTGTAAACAAGAATTTAATAGAAAATGAAAATCAACTTTTGAAAAAAGTTGATCTAAAAAAAGTAGGAGGTTTTCATTCTATATCATTACCTTTTTCTATGTTTTACAATGAATTTCCTAAAGACATTCAGTTGAATATTCACTATGGATATTGTAATGGGGAAGTTTCTTCTAAAGAGCAAAATTTGATTTCTGGTGCTGGTCATGGGTATGATTCTCAATTTTTTTCATTAGCAAATAAAGATCTTTCTTTTGCAAGCATTACTATGGAAGAAAAAAATCGTTTAAGTCATAGAGCATTTGCAATGGAGGCATTTAAAATAAAAAATGATTTCAACAAATCTTCCAAAAATATTCAGCAATGAGTTTTATCAAATTTTTCATTTAAAATATCCTATCATACAAGCTCCTATGGCTGGAGGATCTTCCTGTCCCAATCTTGTTGCTGCTGTAGCAAATGAGGGTGTTCTAGGTTTTTTAGCAGCAGGTTATTTATCTGCTGAAATACTTGAGAAACAAATAATAGAGACTAAAGCAAAAACAAATACAATTTTTGGTGTGAATCTTTTTATTATAGATCCATTAATTCAGAATAATTTTGTGAAACCAGAAAATATTTGCGCAATAGAAAAACAATTAGGAATTTTTAAAACAAAAAAAATAAAAATTCATATTGATGAAGAAATAGATAATAAAATTGATGTTATTATTAAACATAACGTTAAAGTTGTTAGTTTTACTTTTGGACTACCAAATAAAAAAATAATTGAAAAATTAAAATTAAATAATATTTATACTATTGGAAGTAGTACAAATATTATTGAAGCTAAAATCATTGAAGATTTAGGATTAGATGCTGTTGTAGCCCAAGGAATAGAAGCAGGAGGACACAGAGCATCGTTTTTAAATCATAATATGAGAGATGAAATAGGCTTAATTTCATTATTACAAGAATATCAAGGTTTGGTTCATATTCCTGTGATTGCTTCAGTAGGAATTATTACTGGAAAAGGTTTATTAGCTGTTCAAATACTTGGTGCAACTTCTTCACGTGTCCTCCCAATAAGTGATTTTTACAAAGCATAAATCCAGAATTAAATCTCCTTTTGAGGAGGAGATTTAAATGGAGATGGAAAATAGACTTTTAAAATTGTCAGAGCAAGTTGCTTTTGAAA
>NZ_JBIPMD010000215.1:0-5377 GCF_044369315.1 Silvanigrella sp. | reverse complement strand
AGCATTCGTCGAATGGATATCTGTCTCCAGTTATATTTGAAATAACTAGACCAATGAAAAAGGTCGGTTAATTGTGTCTATAAAATTGGGGGAAGATCATGGCTTGACTTTCTAAGCGCGAGAAAACTAAAATTCGATAGTAATTTTAGTTTAGATTTTATGAATGGGTTTTCTTATAAAAAATCTGATAAAATGAAGCGATTTTTTGACCACCATAAAAACAGAGGTTTTCTTGGCGACTTCAGTATCCAATACTAAGATTAGATAGTTTTGGTCAAACCGCCTTTTTTCCGTTTCAGTAGCTCGGTAGCACCATCAGCCATTTTTATTCCCCCCCCCCCATTTTGACAATAATGAGAATTATTATCACAAAAACTTGAGAATAGTTCTCAGTTGAGATATTCTAACTCCGATAGACTTCCAAGGATATGGGAAGAGAAGGAGAACAGATTTTATGCTCATGTGCCTTTGCTACGGCATCTCATGCGGTGAAATTAAAAAAATAGTCCAAAGTGGTATTATTACTACAGAAGGTGTTCAAAATGAATGCCAGGCTGGGACAGGCTGCGGCTGTTGTTTAGATGCTTTAAAACTTATGGTAGAGTCAGAAGCAAATAAACAACATAATGATTTATCTCTTACGAATGCTCATGCAGTTGTTGCGAGAGGTAGTTCTCGTAGCCAATGTCCTTAATTAAACTCAACTGAGTCTCTAGCCAGTCAATATGTTCTTCTTCATCTTCCAAAATTTCTTCTAACATTTCAGCGCTTGTATGATCACGAGCGGCTTCACAAGTGTCGATACCTCTTTTTAAACGGTCAACAGCCATAAATTCTAAAGCTAAATCGGCTTCGATTTGTTCTTTTACAGTTTCACCAATATTTAATTTATCCAGTTTTTGAAGATTTGGAATTCCATCTAAAAATAGAATACGATCTAAAAGATCTTGAGCATGTTTCATTTCTTCAATAGATTCTTTATATGTCTTTTCAGCAATTCGATTATAACCCCAATTTTTGCACATTCTGGCGTGTAAAAAGTATTGGTTAATAGCTGTCAGTTCTCCCGTTAAAACCTCATTTAAAGCTTTTATAACGTTAACGTCACCTTTCATTCGAACTCCTTTATTATGATTATAATAAATAACAATTTTAAATACTTTGCATTTGTCTATGCATTAAAAGACTATCAACGCTATTTGAATATGTCTATATGGATAGAGCACCAAATACTTTTTCATAAAAATAATTGAATTTCTAACTTATGCTAGATAGATAGCGAGTTACAACCTTAAATTATTGTATTTATTATATTTAGGTTATATGAAATGATTGCGACTCTAGTTTCATTAGACAAGAGACTCGTTTTCATATAAACCATGTGTTGTTTTTACATTAGTGAAACTTTTGATTCGGAGATAATTTATGCAATTTAAACGACAAATAGGTGCTGGTGGTGTTATGTTCGCTTCTATTGGAGCGATGGTTGGGTCTGGATGGCTTTTTAGTTCTTTATATGCCGCCCAACACGCTGGTCCTGCAGCTATTGTGTCATGGTTAATTGCAACAGTATTTATCATAATTATTGCATTAACATTTGCTGAATTAGGCACCCTTTTTCCTATTGCAGGAGGGATTGCTAACTACCCATTTTTTACTCATGGAAAATTAGCAGGTTTTTTGCTTGGTTGGATATCTTGGCTTTCATTTTTGGTATTAACTCCAATAGAAGTTCAAGCAACTATTCAATACATGACTAATTTTTTTCCATCCTTGACTAGAGTTGAAAATAATATTCATCATTTAACAACAAGTGGTTATATTATTGCTACGATATTAATGCTGCTACTGGTTTATATAAATACACGTGGCGTAAAATTCATGTCTGATACAAATAAAATATTCAGTATTTGGAAAATAATTGTTCCTGCAATTGCTATTATTATCTTTTTCTTAAACGCTAAAGGAACAAATAACTTAACATTAGAATCAGCAGGTGGTTTTGCTCCTTATGGATGGCATGGCATTCTTTCTGCATTAGCAGTTGCTGGGATCGTATTTTCATTTAATGGGTTTCAAATTGGGATTATGATGGCCGCTGAAACAAAGGATCCCCAAAAAAATATTCCAAAAGCGATTATCGGATCCGTTCTTTTAGGTGCTTTATTATATATCTTATTACAAATTTCTTTTTTAGTTGCGATTCCAGAAGATGCTTTAAAAAATGGTTGGTCTGGCTTGGCTTTTGCAGGTGATGCAGGACCTCTCGCAGGTTTGGCAGTAACTCTCGGAGTTGTTTGGGTTGCCTATATGCTTTATGTTGATGCCATTATATCTCCACTTGGCGCAGGAATTGTTTATGCTGCATCGAGTTCTCGAGTTTTATATGCATTAAGTGCGAATGGTTATATTCCAGAGCAGATAAAGAAAATTGATAAAAAAGGAATTCCAATAACAAGTGTTTGGGTAAATTTCTTTTTTGGTATGCTTGCTTTTTTACCATTTCCAGGCTGGCAAGGGATGGTAGCCTTTTTGTCTTCTACAATGATTGCAGGATATGCGATAGTTCCCATTTGTATTGTTGCATTAAGAGATCAACAACCCGATTTACACAGACCTTTTCGTCTTCCTATCCATAAATTATTTTGTTTAGTTGCCTTTTATATCTGTAACCTTATGCTTTTTTGGTCTGGCTGGGAGATCATGAGTAAGTTATTTGTAGCAGTACTTGTTGGCTTCTGTATTTATCTTTCTCGTTTAATTTATCGTAAAGAAGTGAAAGAAAATATCTCAACTTGGAAAAATGCTTCATGGATATTTATTTACCTTGCTGGTCTTTGTGTATTAACTAAATTTGGTTCCTTTGAAGGTGGATTAAGTATAATTACAGTTGGATATGATTTTATTGTTTTAGCTGTATTTTCTATATTTATTATGTATCTATCTCAAAGAACAAAATTACCTGCTGAAATGGCAGGGAAAAACATTGAACTGATTTTATCGGGTCATGGCGGAATTGCGGAAGTAGAATTTCAAGAAAAATCTTATTCAGTTAATTAATAAATATTTATTATTGTTTTTTTTATATTTTAAAACAGGTATCCCAATGTTAAACCATAATCAGGCTGAAGTTGGGTGACATTTTTATGGAGCTTTTCATTGGCTAGTTTCCAATCTAGATTATCCGATTTTGAGTTTGGAAAAGCACTATTATCAAAAGTATCCTTTTTACTTTTATAACCGATTCCAATATATGCCGATAAGGTAAATCCCGATTCACTCCGAAAACGGTATCCTGCTTGTAAAATAGGAGCTGCATAAAAAATATTGTATTGAATATTTGTGTCAGAGTCTGAAATACTTGATTGTGAATAGGTCAAATTTATTTTTGCACCAATAAAAGGGCCAAACATTTTATTCGTAAAAAAATAATAATGCAAAAACGGTGCTGCTGTGTAAATATAACGATTTGCAGTAACTCCATTTGCCATATAAGGATTTTGTCTAAAATATTCTAAATTAAATCCTACAGAATAGTTGTCAATGAAAGCAAACTCAGAATTTAATCCGATCCCTTGATTTATTAAAAGTAAGGGATTTACTTCTAAAATAATATTTTCCTCACATTGAGCCTTGGCGTGTTGAATAAAAAAAACTGCTAAACATAATTTTATTAAATTATTTTTCTTAAACATTTTAAATCCTTAAATTACCGGTTCTTGTTCCGGTTTGTTACGAATGTTATAACAGGAAGATAGGGGTTATGGCAAAATTGATTTCCATAATTTATTTTTAGGAGATTTATGACTAAAATTAAAGAAGCTTCCAAATTTAACTATGAAATGATCATTAAAGAAAATCATTTGGATTCTTTTGGTCATGTAAATAATGCTGTTTATATACAGATATTTGAAGAAGCTCGCTGGGAATTTATTACGATAAATGGATATGGACTAAATGAAATTCATAAATTAAAAAAAGGGCCTATTGTTTTAGAAGCAAATTTAAAGTTTATAAAAGAAATAAAATTAAGAGAAAAAATAAATATTGAGACAATGTGCACAGATGCAAAATCAAAAATTCTTAATTTAACCCAAAAAATAATAAATTCAAAAAATGAAATTTGTACGGAAGCTAATTTTGTTTTAGCTTTTTTTGATTTAGAAACAAGAAAAATTTTAAATCCTACACCTGAATGGTTACATGCCGTTGGTATAAAATTTGAATAATTTAAACTCTTTGGAATAAAAATATGCAAAATAAAATATTTTCTGTTAAAGATAAAAAAATATTAATAACAGGAGCTTCATCTGGATTAGGAAAACATTTTTCCAAAATTTTGATCGAAGCAGGTGCTCATGTTATCGCTTGCGCAAGAAGAGAAAGTTTATTACAAGATTTAAAGAATGAAGTACAAGATAAAATTGGTAAAATTACAATATTACCTTTAGATATTTTAGATTATAATTCTGTTGATACTAAATTAACAGAATTATTTCAAAGCTTAAATGGTATTGACGTTCTTATTAATAATGCAGGCTATTCTCCAAAAGTTAAAAAACCTGTTTTTGAATCGACATTATCGGACTGGGATGAGGTCTTTGATACAAATTTAAAAGCATTATGGAATTTAACAAAAATAGCAGCGAAAGACATGTCTATTCAGAAAATACAAGGAAGTATTATTAATATTTCTTCAACTGTAGCGAATAGAACAAGAATCGGAAATCCAATGTATGGTATTTCAAAGTCTGCAGTTGCTTCTTTAACTCAAAAATTAGCATTAGAATTTGCACAATATAAAATTAGAGTAAATGCAATTGCTCCTGGTTTTTTTGAAACAGATATGAATCGAAATTATATTTTGAGTCCACAAGGTCAAGAAACTATAAAACGAACCATTCCTCTTGAAAGAATCGGTTTATATTCTGAGCTAGATGGCATTATTTTTCTTTTAGCTTCAAATGCATCTACTTATATAACAGGTGAATGTATTTTTATTGATGGTGGTTATGTCGTTAATTCTATAACTTAATTAAAAAGGAATTTCATGAAATTTATAAATAAATCAATTTTTCTTTTAGCCTTCTTATTTATTTCTAATATTGCTTTTGCAGATGAAAACGCACATTCCATGCATAGGAATAAATCTGAAGTTTCTTCAAATGAAGAAAAATTTTCAGAATCTATTAAAAATTTAAATTTTGTAAAAAAAGCACAAGTTGTTAAATTAAAAGATGGAGAAACGTTCATGGTAGGTAGAGACATGACTTTTATTTCCTTTCAAATAAAGTAATTCATTGCCATGAAACCCCTGCAGAACCGGACTTGTAGTTTTCCCACATCCGGCTCCCAGAGATGATATTCATTGCGTAGG
>NZ_JBIPMD010000214.1:0-5380 GCF_044369315.1 Silvanigrella sp. | reverse complement strand
CGCTTTTCATAATATCCTAAGCGCCTTCGTGGCTCTGCTAATTTATCCATTGACTCTCCTTTTCATGATGGAAAAGTGTCAACTTAAAATGGGGGTTAGGATCAAATTCTAGTTTTTTTAATATTTGTGGTGATGAAATTGTTACGAAACAAAAAGTGAAAGCACAACTCTTAATTACAGCAAAATTTATATTTTCTGATGCAAAAACAAAAAAAGATTTTGAAACCGCAATGGGAGTTTCTATCCCCAATCCATTTAGCATTGGGAATAAAAAAACCAGTAATGATACTCTTACAATTACTAATATTACCCCAAGCATTTCTTCTGTTGGAACTCAGACAGATCCCCCAAAAAGTGGAAGGAAATTAAACTCCGTAATCCTTTTTCTTAAAAATTCACTTTCCGAATTATTGAAAGTGGCTGAAGGTATGTCCCCAAGTATAAAAGTAAAATTAAATTTACTTAATCAAGAAACTTTAAAAAATATTTCAATTTCAATAAAAGCAATTCAATTAGGTGGAAGTTCAAATAAACTAAATGGTATTGTGAATACTTCGTGCAGATTGAGTGAACCTGGTACCTGTGATATTTTATTTAAAAATATTCAAAAATATGCAGCAAATGATTTTCCCGATCAATTAAATGAAACCATAGATTCGAGCGATGCCAATTCAAATAAAAAGTTTTATTTTGGGGATACAGAAACAGCATTATATAGAAATCTTCTTATTCTAGGTTCAGATAAAAAAATGTTAGCAATGATATTTTAAAATATTCAGATGGTGGTTTAAATTTTACTAATTTTAAATTAAAAGTTAGACAAGATATTAGGACTAGTTTTCAAAACTATTTAAGAGGAAAAGACATTCAAAATTCAAAAAATTTTAATATTCTTGCAAATGATGAACAAGCACTAGTTAAGAGCACAATAGAGCTATCAGAAAATAATTTATATGGTTTATCCCGTTTTATTACAAACTGTTTTAATAATATTAATGTTTGTCAAAATGACTATGAATTAAATAAAAAGATCTTCTTTAAAGATTATGATAAAAATTTTGACGAAATCCGGGCTTGGAGTTTATTGGCTTCTGTTCAGGCAAACTGGCAGCCAATCCGATACGTGCTTGGCGTGTTTAATTCAGATAGAATAACAGAAGATTTTTTTATGACTTCAAAATTTAGAGGCTATAATTCATTTTTTATAAAATATTTAGATAAAAATAGAAATAAAATAATAATTGAGAAATACGGTGGCATTCATCTTTCAACATCTTTTAGGTGTCATGACTGGTTAAGCGATGCTCTTGGAAAAGTGTGGTTGCATGAAGTAAATCCAAATATAGTAATTCCAATATCAGATTCCATTACTAATGCATGTGGTTCAAAAGCTACTTTTGCATCTACCCATAACAGTGATTTAGAAAAAATTGGACCATTCTTTCTTGAAATTTGGGCGCAATAATTGGTAGCTTATAAAATAAAGCAAAAACAATAAAAATCGAATAAAATTTACGAATGAATATTATTTTATATAAATTAACTATTAAAATATAAAATTTGAATATAAATTTTTAGGATATCTTTTGGAATAGAATATAAAAAGACAAATTAAATTTTTTTCTCTATTTTATTTATTTTATTTTATTTTATAATTTTTTAACATCATTATTATATTATTTTTATATTGAAAAATTTTTTATTTTAGTTTATTTAAAATTAAAAGGATTAAAAAAGTATGGTCGAATTTTTTTGACTCATAGGAGTATATTTGTATGAAGAAGTTAAGTTCTTGTATAATAATATCCACATTTTTTTTGGTTTCATGTGGTAAAGAAACTGAAGAAAATAAGAGTTATTTAACAGCAGAAAGAAAAAGTGCTAAAGATAAATTTAGTGAAATTATGAATGATTTTAATGAAAAAATCGATGAAAGAGTAGATTCTGTTGGTAAAGGTTTTAATAGTATAACAGGCTTGACGGCGGACAGATGTTTAGAAAATGAAAATTCAAAATTTATTTTTGAACCTAATTCTAGAGTTTCATATGAAGAAAATTTGAATTCGGATCAATTACAAAATAAATTAGGAATTGGTATAAATGCAACAATTCCCGTTCAAGCTTCAGGAGTGCCAATTACTCTTTCTCCCGAAATGCGTTACTCTATTGAATCATCTTCTTCAGGGTTATCCAGAACGGCAAACATGACTATTGAAATTATTAGAGGATATAATTCATTAAGTGCAAGTCAAAATAAATATTTTAAATTAAAAGAAGAGCAATATAAAAATTTAAAAGAAAATAAAGCTGAATTTTTTAATTCCTGTGGTGATGAAATTATAATAAAACAAAAAATTAAAGCTCAATTACTTATAACGGCAAAATTTAACTTCTCAGACTCAAAAACGAAATCAGAATTTGAAGCAGCCATGGGTGCTTCTATACCTGTTCCTTTTAATTTAGGAGGTAATCAAGCTCCAGCTTCAGTCCCTTCTCCAACGAATCCAACAACTCCTGTGTTACCTTCGTCTCCTTCAAATAATCCAAGTTTAAATGAGGCTGAATATGTGAATTCAAGAATTCGGATAGCAGAGACAAGTTCAAATACTTTTAATGAAGACCTTAGCGTTTCATCAAATCGAGCTTTGAATTCATTTGAAACAAATTCAAGAAGGATTGAAGTGGGTACAAAAAAGAATTTAAATGCAACAATTGATCTTTTAAAAGATCAACTGCTTTCTAGTAATGGAGATAACAAAGTAAATCCAGAAGCTGGAATGTCTCCACAAATTAAAGTCAAATTTAATAATTTATCTGAAGAAACAATCCGAAATATATCAATTTCAATTAAAGCGATTCAATTAGGTGGAGACCCTACAAAGCTACCAACTCTTTTATCTGCTACTTGTAAATTAAGTGACCCTGGAGCATGTGATAGTTTATTTTCAAGTATCCAAAAATATGCTGCCGTGGATTTTCCAGAACAATTAAAAGAGTTGCCCGAAGTTTCAGCAGAAAAAACAAACAATAAATATTATTTAGCTGATACTGAAAAATCTTTATATGGAAATTTTACAATATTAAGTCCAACGGGGCTCAATATTAGTAAAGATATTATAAAATACACGGATAAAAGCATTTTATTTTCAAATTTTAAATTACTCGTTCGGAAAGATTTAAGAAAAAATTTTCAAAATTATATTCGTTCCCAAGATATTGAAAATAGTAAATCATTTAAAAATCTTGCCACAGATGAAATTCAATTAGTTAAAAGCACTAAAGAAACTTCTGAAAATAATTTATATACTACCTACCGTTTTTTAAATTCATGTTTTAACGATATCAAATTATGCCAGCATGAATATATGGAAAGAAAAAAAGATTTTATTTTAGATCAAGATATCTTATTTGATGATATTAAGCCTTGGACTTTAATTTCATCTACTGATGCAAAATGGCAGCCTGTGCGGACATTCTTATTTTTTGGGATAAATACTTCAGATAGAATTAGCAGTGATTTTTTCTATGGCACTGATTTGCGAGGTTATACAACGTTTATGATTAAATACCTCGATAAAAATAAAAATAAAATTACTGCAAAAAATTATCCTGGAAAAGATTTAAGCATATCATTTCGCTGCGAAACTTGGTGGTTTGACATTGGTGGAAAAGCTTGGATGCGTGGTGTTCACCCAAATAATAATTATCCTATATCGGATCATTTAATAAATTTATGTGAAAAAAAGAAAATATCATCCGCTTCTCAAAATTCAGATTTGAAAGACTTAGATTCATTTCAGATAGAACTATGGGCAGAGTAGTTTTGTTTACAATTTGAATTTTTATTGATAATGATCCAATATGAAAATTTGTTTTTATAAAATATTTAAAACAAATAAGGGTATTTAAAAAATGGATCAAGAAATAAATAAATTAGATTTATCTGAAAAAACAAGTTTACTTTTAAAATTAGCAACTTCTCAACTACATGATGAAGTAGAAAAAGTAAATATCATGTCTAAAAATAAACCAACTCTAGATGACTATATTCATTATTTAAAAGTTCTTTTTAAAATAATAATACCTCTAGAAAAAAACCTTTTAAATTTTGATGATTGGAAAAAATATCATTTTAAATTTAACTTAAGTAAAAGAGTTCATCATCTCATGATGGATCTTCATAATTTAAATGTAAATAAGGATGAAATTATCTTCTCAAATAAACTACCTAAAATAGATTCATTTGAAAAAGCTCTTGGTATTTATTATGTTTTGGAAGGATCCAGCTTGGGTGGACAAATTCTATTTCAAAAAATGCTTTTAATTTATGGTGATAAATTAGATAATAAATTGAACTATTTATATGGTTTTGGAAAAGAAACCTTTAAAGATTGGAAAATTTTTATTGATAATATGAATGATTTTGGAAATATAAATTTTGAAAAAAAACTTGATATTATAAATTCTGCAATAGAAACTTTCCAATGCTTTATTTATGAGTTCAATTCAAGTATAAAATAAATTATATTAATAATTTATTTGTATTTAAAGTGCTTTTTTTGTTTTCAAAAGCTATATTTAAAGAAAGTCCATTTTTTTTATTCCAAACTCCTGTGCCATTTAATTGACTAATCAAAAAACGAATTAAGTCAAAATTAACACTAATTTTTGAATCCAAATCAATGAGATCAAATTCAAAATTAATATTATCTTTTAAAGTAAAGCAAATTTGGTGTTCTTTTTCTTGCCAATGAACTGAAATAATGTGATTTTTAATTGACCCAATAGAATGTTTTATAGAAATTAGGATAAATTCATGAAAAATAAGACTTACTGTTAATATTTGATTTAATTTAAGGGTAGTATTTTTTTCAGTTTCAAGGTTTATTTCAATATTTTCATAAAAATTTTCTTTAACTAAATTAACTATTTTTTCTGATAAATTTTCAAAGTAATATTTAGCATTAATAGAGGTAACTTTATTTTCATTTAATAAAAATTTATTTTTATCTAAATTAGATTGATTATTAATTTTTAAATTAAAAATTGTGTTTAAAATTGAGTAAGTATTTTTTATGCCTTGATGAATTTTTGAAAATAATAATTCATTTTGAAAAATTTGAAGACTTAATGATTTATTTAAATTTTTTAATTTTAAAAAATTATTTGATTGAATATTATGAAGTTTATTTTTCAAATAATGAGCTGTTTCATATTCGACTGTTAGCCATGGTTTGCATTTATTTAATACTTCCTTGATCCTCCCCTAAGAAAGTAGACACCCAGATCCGAAAAAAACTTATAGGAAAGAGGTGTTGAAATGGTGTTAACCAAAAGAAGGTATACAAGCGAATTCAAGCAAGGGGCGATTGAGCTTACA
>NZ_JBIPMD010000001.1:0-47870 GCF_044369315.1 Silvanigrella sp. | reverse complement strand
TTGATTATTTTAAAAATGTGCAGTCTTTATATGAAATATCATTAAATAGTTCTGCTTCATTATCAATACTTTCTTATCCTCCTAATATAGATTTTTTAAATTCAATGTGTGGACAAGATTTTTTTATGGTAAAAAAAATAAATATTTTTAGAATTATTCCTTCCATATTAAATGATTTTCCATCTGTATTTATAAGTAAAACTCTTTTGTTAAATGAAATTAAGAAAAAAATTATAGATTTTTCTGATTTGTTTCAGTCTGTAAAGAGTAAAAAAGATGGGGAGTTGTTTTTTAAAAATATTTTGAAAGGAGATATATTAAATCAGCATTATAAATATGAAAATAAGAAAAAGAAAAAATATAATGGTTTTTTAATATTATCTTCAATAGAGAGATTTTATAATCTTAGTTCAAAAGAAGATACTAAATTTTTACTTTGGTTAGTTTATTTAGCTATAATGGATCACGAGTTTTTAAATAGAATTGAAGAAGAAAATGAAAAATCTTCTTCAATATTATTTTCAAGCATTCCTGTGTGAATCATCTTTTCTGCGCATAAAAGCAGGTGTTTCAAAGTCAGAATCATCAATTTCAATATCAGATAATTCTTTTGCAAGTTTTAGAGCTGTTTCAGCTGCATCTTCTTGAGCATGATCTTCATTTTTAATAGCAGTAGAAGCACCCATTACTTTTGGGTCATTTGCTTTATTTGAATTTTGTTGCTGATTTGCCATATCAAAAGTCCATTTTGTAAGCTCTTCTAAATCAGAAGTCGGCTCATTTTTGGAGTTTTGTGGTTGATTGGGCCAAGCAGACGGAGCTTGGTTTTCATGAGATTTAATTGGATTATGATGTTGGTTGTTTAGAGAATTTCTATGATCAACTTGAGGACTTGATCTAAATAAATTTCCAGAATTTAAATTAGTGTGAGAATTATTTAAATCTTGGTTTGGATTATTTGATCTAGGGCTCTGTTGATTTGGAATTCCTTGATTATAGTTTTGTTGAACATCTCTTCCAAATTGTTGAGGTCTAGCAAAATGATTTGGTTGATTATTAGGTTGAGCAAACTGATTTTGTTGATGAAGTTGTTGATTGGACATTTGATTTGGATTTCTAACGTCATAAGGATTTACAGCAGGGATATTTTGCGCAAAACCTGTTTGTGAACGTTGTGAATTCATTCCTGCAAATGCTTGTTGTGGCATTTGTTGTTGTGGTGGTTGATTTGTTACGTTAGGAGGAATGAATTGACCTTGTTGCTGAATATTTGAAAATCCGTGAGCTGTATCTGGAAAAGAAACACGTGCTTGATCAAATCCAGTAGCAATAACTGTCACTCGAATGGTTTCACCCATCGTTTCATCAATTACGGCACCAAATATAATATTAGCTTCTTCATGAGCTGCTTCTTGAATTAAAGTTGAAGCTTCACTTATTTCATGAAGTGTCATGGAACTTGTTCCTGTAATATTAATTAGGATTCCAGTAGCACCTTCGATATCAATATCTTCTAATAATGGAGAATTAATAGCAGAACGTGCAGCTTCAGCAGCTCTATTAGGGCCAGTAGCAGTTCCTATACCCATAAGTGCCATACCCATTTCAGACATAATTGTTTTTACGTCTGCAAAGTCCACATTTACTCGGCCAGGAATATTAATAATATCTGAAATACCCTTAACTGCATTTAATAAAACTTCGTCTGCAAGTTTAAATCCTTCAAGCATAGACATTTCTGGTGGAGCAATGCTTAAAAGTCTTTGGTTTGGAATTGTAATTAAGGTATCTACGGATTGTCTTAAGGATTGAATACCATGTTCAGATTGTTGTTTTCTTCTTTTGCCTTCAAACGTAAAAGGTTTTGTTACAACACCAACTGTTAATGCTCCTAGTTCACGAGCAACTTGTGCAATAATAGGAGCAGCTCCTGTCCCAGTACCGCCGCCCATACCACCAGTTACGAAAACCATATCAGCGCCACTTAAAACTTCTTGTAAAATTGCTTTGTCTTCAAGAGCTGCATTTCTTCCCATTTCTGGGTTTGCGCCTGCTCCAAGTCCTTTAGTCAATTCTCGTCCAAGTTGGATTTTAATGGGAGCAAGATTAGATTGAAGTGCTTGAACATCAGTATTTGCTGCAATAAATTCAACGCCGCTGAGTCCAGATTCAATCATTGTATTCAGAGCGTTTCCTCCGCCTCCACCCACACCAATCACTTTAATGATCGCGTTTGAAGAGTATTTATTATTTTTATCCGCTCTTTCACTCATTTTTAAAATCCTCCGTGTTTCTTATCATTTTAGTATTAATAATTATCTAGAAGCAAATGGTTCTTTCAGTTTATGCCATATTTTTGTTGCGAAAGATCCAATTCTTTTAGATTCTTCTGTTTGGAATGCTGAGTTTTCACCATGAATTGTTGCAAAAAGTGTTGATAACGTACCAACACTAGAAGCCCAAATTGGTGATTTAAGTCCCTCAGTGGCACCGGTAATATTTATGGGCATTCCAACACGCGCATGCAAAGAAAAAATCTCTTCAGTAGCTAAAGCCATACCACTAAGAAGTGCACCGCCTCCGGATAAAACAATTCCTTTTGAAGTTTTAGTTATTAGTTTTGATCTTCTTAAATCAGTATAAATCGTATTTAATATTTCTCTTACTCGTGGTTCAATTATTTGATTAATTTCTTTTCTAGTTACGTAGCGAGATGTGTTTCCATCAATACTGCAAATTTCTATTTTTTCATTTGCATCTTTTGTAGAAAATTCAATAGCTTTTCCTAATTCTTTTTTTACTCTTTCAGCTTCGGCTTGTGTTGTTCTTAAACCAATTGAAAGATCTTTTGTAATGTGGTGCGATCCAATTGGATATTCTTTAGAATATACAGGAATATTTCCTAAATATACCGCTGCATGTGTTAAATGAGCTCCAATGGATAATGAAATGCAACCAAATTCTTTTTCATCTTTTGTTAAAACACCTTCTGCGGCTGCCAATGGTTCAAATGCAAAACTTTGAACTCTTATGCCAGCATTGTTACAAGCTCTTACAATATTATGAAGGTCAGCTTGAGGATAAAAAACGCGGTGGTGCATTATTGATAAAGACGTTCCTTGCATGCCAATTGGGTTTTGAATACCGTGTTTTCCATCTACGGAATAAGAACTTGGTATCATATGAATAAAATCATAACCCATTGGAGGTTTTTGATTTCGAACAGCTGTAGAAACTCTTTCGAGATCAGATGCCCTAATTTCTTCACCTTTGATTGAACAAGTTTCAACGTGATTATCGAATTGAGCTGCCGTTCCTGCAATACATGCGCGTATGGAATCAATTTCAACACCAGATTGGCGTTCAACTTCATCAATTGTTTCAAGAATGGAAGCAGTTACAGCGTCAATACTTGAAACAACTCCTTTTTTAATAGAGCCATTATTATTTATTCTTGCGGCCCCTAAAATTTGAATTCGGGAAGAATCTTTGTCATTTTGAAAATGATCTTCGTGCTGAGCTAATGGAGGTTTATTTTCATAGCTTGCTGCAATTAGGCTTGTATGAGTTGAGCCTAGTGAAAGGGAAATACAAATATTTTTATTTAGAGATGTTTTCATGTCAATTTAACTTTGCATGCAAAATGTTTAAAAAGCATTTTGTGAACGCGCTCTCTTTAAACTTACACAATCAAAAAATAAAAGTCATTAGCAAGATTTAAAAATCCCTATTGAGATAATTTTGAAGTAGCGCCTTGAATCTTAAAGCTTGCCTTATCTGTAAAGTCAAGATCAACTTTATTTGGCAAAATATTTTTATTCCCTAATTCTTTTAGAATTATTTTTAGTCTTTCTAACTTATCTTTAATATTATTTTCACCAACAAGAGCAATTAAATAATCACTATCTTGCTTTTCTAAAGTTGAATTATTTTGTGAATCTGTTTTTGGCTTTTCTGTGTTTTTATCTGGAATTTTATTAATTAATAAAGAGTTGTTTCGATTTATTTTAAGTGTAAATCCTGAATTTGAGTCCCAAGATATTTTTGATAAGGAGTATACTTTTCCAAGTTTCAGCATTTCAGAATTAATGAACTTTGTTTGAGTTAAAAGCCATATAAAATTTACAGGTGTATTGGTTTCATTTAAATTATTATTTTCTAACTTTTTATTTTTTTTAATTTTAACATTTGTATTTTTTGATTTCCAATTAATTTTTAATTCAGGAGCATCTAATTTAAGCAAAGATGCATACTCATTCGGCAGAGGATTTTTTGCTATAATTTTCATATTATTGCTAATTACATAACGTTCTCCATTTTTTGCTTCAATGAGCAAAATTGGAATTTGCATTATTGCATTAATTTGTAATTTTCCATCTAATCCCAATCGAATCCAATATTGATCAATTAAATCTGTAGAGGATAATATGGAATTTATTTTAGCGATAAAATCGGAACGTTTTTCTTTATTTAGTCGAGATTTCTCAATTTCTTTACTTATTTCAAAATAAAGTTCATTTGTAATTGTTTTATTATCCGTTTCAATTTGTACTTGAGTGGGTAATATTTTTTCACTATAAATTTCAACGAAATATACTCCTGATTTAATACAAATCAATGAGATAGTGAGAAGTGATAGAATATAAGTAAATTTAGGTTTGCTTTTAAAAAAAAGATATCCAACTTGAATTATTTTTTTTATAGAAATATAGAAGTGATGCAAAACAATAATATACCATTTTGTAGAAGTCGTTTTTTTTGTTTTTTTTGTCCCTTTGCGGCTCCTTAAGTCTAGCTTTTGGGAGGCCAGCAAATTTACTTTTCTTTGCTTCTTACTTACATTCAAGTTTTAATTTCTCCAATAGCATATTTCCAGCTTGTCTAACGTCTCCGGCACCTAGGGTTAAAACAACAGCGCCTTTATTTGGATCTATCGATTTTATTATATTATGAGCTTTAATAACAGCTTCATTTAAATTTTCTGATATATGAGTAGAATTAGAAGCATTATTGAAGCTATTTAATTTTATTTGATGAGCAATTGTAGAGGTATTTATTCCTGAAATTTCATGTTCACCCGCAGAATAAATTGGTGTAATAACAACATTATCAGCATCTTGAAAACATTTTGCAAACTCATCCATTTGGTGTTTCATTCTTGAATAACGATGAGGTTGAAAAATAGCTATGATCTCTCTTTCGGGGAAACTTTCTTTTGTCCCCTTTAATACAGTCTCAATTTTTTTCGGGTTATGTGCATAGTCATCAACAATTAAAATTTTATTTATTTCACCTAAAATAGTATAGCGATGCTGAACGCCCTCAAATTTTGAGATAGATTCACCTATTTTTTCAATATCAAGTTCTAGAAGTGAAGCAACAGCAAATGTGGCAAGAGAATTTGATAGATTATAAGAGCCGGGCATTTTTAATTTAACTTTTGAATAGGTTTTTCCATAAATTCGAGGAGTAAAGGTGGTTGTCATTCCATCTGTTACTTTATCTGAAATAGTGATATCAGCGTCTTGTCTTAATCCATATGTTACAAGTTTTCTTCTTATTTTAGGTAAAATAAGTTGTACAATAGGATCGTCAATGCAAGCACAAACAGCACCATAAAATGGGACTTTATCTAAAAAAGTTTCAAAAGCTTTAACTATGTCTTCAAGGTTATCATAGTGATCAAGATGATCTCTATCTATATTTGTTATAATTGCAATTGTAGGAGTTAATCTTACAAAGCTACCATCACTTTCATCTGCTTCAGCTACAAAAAGTTCACCTTTTCCAAGTTTTGCATTGCTTTCAAATGAATTTATTTTTCCACCAATAACTACTGTAGGATCAAGACCTACATCATTTAATGCAGAAGCTAAGATGCTTGTTGTTGTTGTTTTCCCATGAGTTCCAGCAACAATGACTCCGTATTTCATTCGCATCAATTCACTTAGCATTTCACTTCTGTGTATGATTGGAATTCTCGAGTTTTGAGCTTCTATTATTTCTGGATTATGTTTATTTATTGCACTACTAACAACAAGAACTTGGGTGTTTTTTATATTTTCAGAATTGTGTCCAATATATATTTTTGCACCTAGTTGTTCAAGTTTATCTGTGATTTGAGATTTTTTTATATCACTTCCTGAAATATGATAACCTGAATTTAGAAGAACCTCAGCTATACCCGACATTCCGCTTCCACCAATTCCTACAAAATGAATTCTTTTAATTGCATTAAACATATTTTTTATACCTTAAAATTAATTATTATTTTGAGTATATATTCTTCTAGATATCTGAGATAAAAGACCTATAATAAAAAAGTTAGCAACTAAAGCAGTTCCTCCATTTGAAATAAATGGAAGTGGTAAACCTTTATTTGGAAGAGCCCCAGCAACAACACCCATGTTAATTATTGTAGTTGTTACTAACATTGCAAATGCACCAGTAGCTAGAAGTCTATCTCTATGCGAACTTCCATAAATAACTAAACGAAGAATAGCATAATAAAGAACTGAGTATAATATAGTTAAAACAAGTATTCCTATAAATCCCATTTCTTCAGTAATAACTGCTAAAATAAAATCAGTGTGCGCCTCAGGTAAGAAAAATAATTTTTGTTGACTTTCACCTATACCTCTTCCAAATAATCCGCCATTAGCAACAGCAACAAAGCTTTGAATTACTTGAAAGCCAGAACCAAGAGGGTCTTTAAAAGGATCTAAAAAAGTCATAATTCTTGAAATTCGGTATGGTTCAATTAGAATTGCCGTTGTTAAACCTGATATAATAATTCCAAAAATACCAGCAAAATATCTTTTAGGTAGTCCATTCATAAATAAAATAGCGACAGCGCCAGAAATAACAACAACAGTAGATCCAAAATCTTTTTGAGAAATAATAGCAATTGGAGCTAAAAATAAAGTTAAAAATTCTAATGCATTTGATAATCTTTTGGGTTCATTTTTTATGAATTCGCCTGACTTTGACGTTAATATCCAAGTCATAAACATAATAGTAAAAATTTTGAGAAATTCAGATGGCTGAATTGCGGGAAGCGGGCCAATTGATATCCACCTTGAAGCACCTGAAACTGTTTTACCAATATGCGGAACATGTGTTGCAAAAGTTAAAATAACAAAAGCAAAAAATAAATATTTAATATATTTATAAAAATTATCAAAAGAAATTTTAGCTCCAATTATAGCAGCTAAAATAGCTGGAATTAAGTATATTGTTTGTCTTTTTGCATAATAAAACTCAGTACCAAAGTGTTGTGATGAATATACAGAAGAAGAACTATAAACAAATAAAATTCCAAAGCCTGTTAAAGCAATTACGGGAACCCATAATACATTTCCGCCATATGTTATCCAAGTACTTGGTTTAGGAGTATCAAGAATAGTTTCCAAATTTTCATCATTTAGTTTGTTTTTATCAAGTATTTCTTTTTCTGATAATTTCACTTTTAGTTATCCTTTAAATGAGATAAAGCCCATTCACGAAATACATCGCCACGGTGTTCAAAATTTTTAAATTCATCAAAACTACTGCATGCTGGAGATAATAAAATAATTTCATTATCTGTAGCATCATTTAAAGCTAAGTTAGCAGCAGCTAACATATTTGGAGAGGATTCAGCAATTTTATTATTATAATTTTTTAAATGATCTTGAATTATATTTGATGCTTTTCCAAAAGGATAAATTTTTATTAAATGGTGATTCATGAATTCACCAATTGGTGAATAATCATCACCTTTGGGTTCTCCACCAATTAATAATCGAATAGGGCTTTGAAAAGAATGTAAAGCAACTAAAGTGCTTTCTACATTCGTTGCTTTTGAGTCATTTATAATTAAAATATTTTTATTTTTTAAATTATTATCAATATATAAACCCCATTTTGAAGATATTTTTTCTAGTCTATGTGGTAAATGTTTATATGAAGATGATTTTTCTTCCCACTGATTGAGAATATGAAGATCAGAAATTCCTAAATGATTTGCTATTATGCTGGCACATAATATATTCATCATGTTGTGTTTTCCTGGTAAACATGGATTTTCAATTGCCCAGTTTTTAGTTGAATTTTTAAGATTTAACAAGATATTAATTGAGCCATTTTTGTTATATTTTGCATAAGCATATTCAAATTGACTAGGCAACATGATTTGTTCAAAATTTAAATTATTCATTTCTTGATAAATTGAATTTGGTAATGTTTTTCCAGATTCAATTTTTTCATAAATAAATTCGATATTTTTTTTCAAATTTATATTTTTATTGTATTCAAGATTATCTTTGTGTTCATCTATTAAAATAATTCTTGATTTTGGTAAACTTAATCCAAGTTTGATAACTTGATTCATTATATTTTTATCAATAATTGCTAATCCATGATCATCTGTTAGTAATATAAGTCTCCATTTTGCTTTTAAATATTCATCCATGTTTCCATAACGACCTAAATGATCATTTTGTAAATTTAATAATGAAGTACAAATTGGTCTTATAGAATAGGTCGTTTCTAGTTGATAACTACTAAATTCAATAGAAAACAAGTTTGTATTTGGATGTTCTAATAAAGTTTGTGAGACAGAGATACCAATATTACCACATGCTTTAGAATGATATTTTGTATTTGAAAATAATTGAGATAAATAATTTACAGTTGTACTTTTTCCATTTGTACCAGTAATTCCAACTGAAATTGATTTTGTATTCATAAACCAAGAGGCAAATTCAATTTCACTTACTATTGGAATTAAATTTATTTTACAAAATAATGAAATTTCTTTATTTAATGGTATACCTGGAGACAAAATTAATATATCGCATTGAGATTTTATTTTTTCAAATGAATGGCCGTTTTCTTCGTAAGGAATATTTAAATTGTTTAACTCTGTTTTTATATTTTCAGATATTTTGTTTTCTTCGGTAATAAAAACATGGGCACCATTTTTTTTTAATATTTTAGCAGCTGAAATCCCACTTTTTGCTGCTCCTGCAATAAAAAAATGAATTTCTTTCATATTTTGGCCTAAATTCATATTATATTACCTATTATCTTAATTTAAGAGTTAATATACTCAAAAGAGCAAGAATAAAACTTATAATCCAAATTCTTACTGTTATTTTTTGTTCTGGCCATCCTTTTTTTTGATAATGGTGATGAACTGGCGCCATTCTAAAAACCCTTTTGCCTCGTGTTTTAAATGAAGCAACTTGAATAATCACACTTAATGCTTCAGCAACAAAAATACCACCCATTAAAACAAGTAAAATTTCATGTCCCGTAATAATGGCAACAGTTCCAAGAATTCCACCTAAAGCAAGAGCGCCTGAATCACCCATAAAAATTTGTGCTGGAAATGTATTGTACCAAAGGAATCCTATAGATGCTCCAATGAGTGCGGAAAGAAATACGCTAATTTCTCCAGAGCCAGGAATGGAATGGTATAAAAGATATTTTGATACAATCACATTTCCTGTTACGTAACTTAAAATTGTTAAAGTTAATGCACAGGTAATAACAGGACCAATTGCGAGACCATCTAAACCATCTGTTAAGTTAACAGCATTACTTGAACCTACAATAACTAATATTGCAAAAGGGGCGTAAAAAATCCCTAAGTTTATAATAAGATTTTTAAAAAAAGGAATATTTACTGAAGTTGGATTTAACGTATATGCATTTGGATTTAGGACATGAAATGATGACCATAAATGCCAAATAACAGCTAAAGTTCCAAAAAATAAAAGCCCTAACATTTTCTTTTTGCTTGATAAACCATCAGTATTTTTTTTAGATATTTTTAAATAGTCATCTAAAAATCCAATAAAACCATATCCAACTGTTATAATTAATAGTGTAAAAAAATGTCTATTTGTAACATCCATCCATAAAATGACACTAAATAAAGTTGCAAATATAATCACAACTCCACCCATTGTTGGAGTTCCTTTTTTTAGCATTTGTTCTTCTAATCCAAGTTCTCGGATGGGTTGTCCCGCTTTCAAAGATCTTAATAATCGGATTGCTTTTGGATATAGTATCATGGAAACAATTATACTAGTTATTAATGCTAATATGGCGCGGCTAGATAAGTAAGAGAATGCTTTTAGACCAGAAAGCTTAGGATTGATCATTATGAGTTTCATGATAAGTAAATAAAGCATTCTTTTTAATTCTCCTTACTTAATATAGATAAAGCAATTTGTGAATCCGAAAATGGGTATTTTGTTTCACCAATAATTTGATAATCCTCATGACCTTTTCCTGCAACAAGAATAAGATCAAATTGTTCAGCAGAATTGATTGCAAACTCAATTGCTTTTTTGCGGTCACTTTCTCTAAAGCAATTATAATTGGAATTGATACCTGTAAAAATATCGTCAATAATTTTACCAGGGTCTTCATTTCTTGGATTATCAGAAGTAACAATAACTTTATCTGATAAGGTAGAAGCAATCTTACCCATGATAGCTCTTTTCGTTTTATCTCTGTCTCCACCACAACCAAATACTGTAATTAGTTTTCCTTTTCCTTCTAAGGAAAGTATATTTTTACAAACTACAATCGCTTTTTCTAAAGCATCTGGAGAATGGGCGTAGTCAACAAGAACTGTAGGAAATTTATTATCAAATTCGGTTTTATGTTTAACGATTTCAAGTCTTCCAGGTATGTTTTTTATATTTACAAGCTTTTTAGAAATTTCACTAATTTTAAAGCCATCATTAAACATGGTAGCTATAGAGCACATAATGTTGTCGAATTGAAAATTTCCTATAATAGGAGCACTAAAATATTCTGATTCTAAGGTTTTATGAGAATCTTTAAGTATTAAAGTTCCAGAAATGCCTTTTAATGAAGATTTTTGATCTATTATAGATAAATAAAATACAGATTTAAATAAATTTTTAAATGTAGAAAAAAAAGAATTTGAAATATTTTCGTTTCCTACTCCAATTAATGTTCTTTTATTTCCAACAGCACGTTTAGCAAAAAACTCCCAATCAAAATTATTTGTACAAATAATAGCACAGCCGTTTTCGTTTAAATATTCATCAAATAATTTTAACTTAGCATTTCGGTAATTATCCATAGTTCCATGATAGTCTAAGTGATCTTGAGTTAAATTTGTAAATATAGCGGTATTTACTTTCCAATTACCTAGTCTTTTTTCTAACAATCCATGCGAAGTGGCTTCCATAACTATTTTATCAATATTATTTTTTTGGCATAAATTTATTATACTTAATAAAGCTGGATAGTCAGGAGTTGTAACATGCGAAGATTCCATGTTATATTCACCAATTTGCAAGCCTAAAGTGCCTATGCGTAGGCATTTTTTTGCAGTTAAAAATTCAAATATTTGAGAACATATTTGAACGACCGAAGTTTTTCCATTTGTTCCAGTAACAGCAATTGTATTAAAATATTCTTTATTTATTTGGTAACACTTTTCAAATAATAAATGAATTGTTTTTTCTGTGTCTATTACTTTAATAAAATAAGGATTATTAATTATTTTTGAAAGCCAATCGTCAGAATAATTATTTTTTTTTGCTATATCAATCACATTTTCTTCATTGCCAATAAAATAGTTCTTAGAACTTAATATTTTCTCTATTAACGTATGACCATCAAATTTTTTACCTACTCTAGCAATGTAAATAAAAGAATCTTCCTTTAATAAATCATCATTATCTTTGAATTTTTTAAGTTCATTAGAATTTATTATTAAGTCTAAAGGTGATTTTGATTTATTATGAATAGGAAGATTATTTACAACTAAATTATCAGTTTTTAAAATATGAATTGCGTTTTCTATAGAGCACTTAGGTATTTCTATTTTATAATTAAAAGACATTTTAAATCATTGTTCCTTTTTAATCTCTGTTTCATTATGATTATTTGTCATAGCAGAGCTTTGTGGTTTATTAATATTATTATTTATATTTGGTTTATTTCTTTTTAAATAAGCATTTTCATATGGCTTGACATCAAAAATTCCTTGAGAATTTAAATATTGTACTGTTTTTTTTCCGATATCAGCAAAAACAGGGCCAGCAAGAGGGCCTCCATAAGCGGGTCTTATTCCAGCTTCATCAATAACAACTACAATAGCTAATTTAGGATCGTCAGAAGGAATAACACCCTCAAAAACAGCAGTTCTGCCAGAATAAGAGTGTTCTTTTAATGACCAAATTTGAGCAGTTCCTGTTTTACCAGAAACAAGCACACCTGGAATTCGTGCCGGAGAACCCGTTCCTCCTTCTTCTTCAACAACGGATTCCATCATTTTAGAGATGAGTAGGCTTGTATTTGAAGAAATATATTTTAATGGAGGGCCTACAAAATCTTTTTGTTTTTTTTCATCTATCGCAATTAAATTAACTCCGTGATCAATTCCACCACCAACAATAATAGATAATCCATGTACTAATTGCAGAGGAGAAATTGCAAAACCTTGCCCAAAAGCCATATTTGCAAAATTCATTTCTCTCCAGGTATTTAATGCTTTTATTCGACCAGTCCATTCTCCTGGAAGTCCCGTTCCCGGTTGCCTTCCAAAACCTATTTTCATTAATGAGTCATAAAAATTTTCACGACCTATTTTTTGAACAACTTTATAAGCACCAATATTACTACTTACTTTTAATATTTCTTCAGGAGTAATCCATCCATGTTCATGAGTGTCATGTATGATTCCGCCAGGTAAAGACATTTGACCATTTTCTGCATAAACTTTTGTCTCAGGTGTTACAACTCCAAGATCAAGCGCTTTAGAAATCCACATTGGTTTAACAACAGAACCAAGTTCAATTGCATCCATTACAGGGCGTAAGCGCCTAGATGCTGGGTCATTTTCAGGAGGATTATTTAAGTCATAAGAAGGATAACTTGCCATAGATAGTATTTCACCTGTTTTTACATCCATAACAATAGCGCTTCCGCCTTTTGCTTTTGCTCTAATAACTCCATCTTTAAGTGCGTTTTGAGTGAATTCTTGAATAGATAAATCAATTGAAAGAGTTAAATTTGGAGCTTTTTGATCTGGTTTAGAAGCGTCATTTGGTGTAACCATTACAAGTCTGCCTCTAGCATCTTTCATTACTTCTGATTTAATTGGTTTTATATTCAGTCTTGAATTATATATTTTTTCAATTCCTTCAAGACCGTTACCTTCAGAACCAACAAATCCTATTAATTGTGCTGCAAGATCTTTTTCTGGATATACTCTTTTAGGTTCATCAACAACACCAATAAATTCTTGCCATTTTTTTAGACTTCCAATTTTAATAAATTCACTTTGACTCATTTGTCGTTTCAGCCAAATAAAATTTCTTTTATCATCTCTATAAGAAATTAATGTTTCTAATGGAACATGAATTTGATCAGAAACTTTTTTTAAAATGCTAATTTCTTCAGGCATTTTATGTGTTAAAAGATAAATGCTTGGTCTAGATATACTGACGGCTAAAACTCTTCCTTTTCTATCCGTTATTGTTGCTCTTGGCTGAGCTAAAGTTAAATTTTTTTCAAATTGTCTTGTCCCAGTTGCAATTAATTTTGTTCTTAGTGGAGTAGGAAAAAAAGTTATCCATGCGTATCTAACAAGAATAATACTTAAAAAAATGCAATAAAAAATACCCATTGTTTGGGCTCGAAACTTATAATTAGGTAATTTTTTGTTTTGCTTTGGGTTAAAATAATTTTTAAATTTAACTAAGAAATTAACTTGTAAATTTATTTTATTTCCCACTTTTGTTACCTTTTTATTTAATGTAACCCTTTTTCTGCTCTTAAAACACGTTTTGGATCTGGTAATACATACTTATTAAGCTTGCCTGAAGGATCTTTCTGGGCAAGCAAATTGTCTCTAACATTTCTTTCTGTTGCAGCTAATTCAGATTGCAGCTCGACTTGTCTTTGTCTAAGAATTTTTTCCTTAGATTTTAAAGCAGCAATTTCATAACCTACAGAATAAGTTTTAGATCTCATTGTAATAACTATTATACCAACAATAATCGTTAAAAAAATAATTGCAATGATTGCATCAAATCCTTTTAAAAATTTTAGCACTTTACCCCCCCCCTGTTTCTCTTGAAAACTCAAAACAACGAAGTCTTGCGGATCGAGAGCGATTATTCATTTGGCATTCCTCATCGGAAGCTGTTATGCCTCCACGCGGTATTTCTTTGCCAAAACCTTTATTATGATTTTCTTCTAAATGAAGTTGAAGATGCAAGGGGATATTAATTTCTTTTTTTTCGCTTTGTTTTTCGTGAGCTTTCTTCCCTTTTTGCCAATTTCGCATCGCATGTTTGATTAGTCTATCTTCCAAGGAATGAAATGAAATAAAGCCTACTTTTCCGTAAGAATGAATAAGATCAGGAATTTCTTGAAGAAGATAATTTATGGATTCCAACTCTTTGTTTACTTCAATTCTTAATGCCTGGAATGTTCTTGTGGCAGGATGAACTCTGCTATTTGGATAGGCAAGCACTCTTTTGATGTATTCAGCAAGCTCTATAGTGCTATGAAGTGGTATTTTTTCTATTTTTCTATCCTGAACAATTGCTTTTGCAAGTTTTCTCGATTTAGGTTCTTCGCCATATTCAAAAAAGATACGTGTTAATTCTAATTCGGAATATTCTTCTAAAATATTTTTAGCAGTTAAATTATCATTGGGATTCATTCGCATATCAATGGGGCCATCATGAATTAATGAAAAGCCTCTTTTTCCAATATCTAACTGTGGAGAACTAACTCCAAAATCAGCATATAAACCATGAATTTTTTCACCAGGAAATTTTGTTTGCCAAATTTGTGCCAAATTTTTAAAATTTTCATTTTCGAAATGTAAATGAATGTTTTTATGTTTTAATTGCACCTCTTTAAATTTCTTTTCAGTAAAGTTTAGTGCATTTATATCTTGGTCAAATCCAATAAAATTCAATTCAAAATTATTAAAAATAGGATCATTAATAAATAAATGAATAAAATATTCAGCATGTCCGCCACCACCCAAAGTTGCATCTACAATATTTAATTTATATGTTTTATTTGTTTTTAATAAATTCAAAAGTTTTTCAGAAGGAAAAATATTTTGTATCGTTTCTTTCTTTAATACAGTTATATGTTTAAATTCATTATTCATTGATGTCCTCTTTGGGTTTAAAACGAAGTAATCGTAACAATAAGTCAAAAACGTGGCACAATCATATGTGCCTAAAGCATTCAACTTCACTTTATCAAGTCCGATAATGGACTTGTAAAAGAAATTTACTGTTTGAGGATGAAATTTGCCATGAAGAAAAATATTATGCAAAATATGGCGTCTATTTATAAAAAATTTAAATTTGTTCTATTATGTTCTTTCTTCTCATTATCCTTATTTGGATGTATGACGAGTGCTAAAAACGATGAAGAACAGTTGAATCAGGCTCAAAATCAAAAAGTTGAAGAGCTTGTAAACAAGGAATCAGCTGATTTTGTAGAAGGTCTCGTTCCTCCAAGTAATCAAAATATTTTATTGCCATATTATGTTCAAGCGGGTGATAATTTAGGTAAAATATCTAAAAAAATATATGGTGATCTTAAAAGCTGGAAAAAAATAGCTGAAATAAATAAAATAGTAGATTCAAATAAAATTTATGCTGGAGATGTTATTTATTATCAATTAGATGACAAAACAAAAATGTTTGCCGAAAAATATGAAAATGCCCCTAGAGCAAAAATCATAGTTAAAAAAGGAGATACACTTTCTCATATTTCAAAGGCTGTTTTTGGAAGATCTAAAGACTGGCGTGTTTTGTGGAAGGAAAACCCTCAAATAGCAAACCCAGATAGAATTAAAGAAGGAACAGCTGTTTATTTTAGGCCTAAAGCATTAACTGCTGATGCTGGTGGATATAATATCATAAATAAAGAATCAGAGACTCAGCCTGTAAAAAATTTAAATTTAAATGAGGATACAAAAGTTTCTAATGAAGAACCTAATAAAAAAGATTTAAATGCTATAAACGACCAAAATAAAACGGAACTAAAATCAATTGATGTAAAACAAGAGACATCAAAAAATGAATTATCTGAAGAAGAAAAGAATGCAATTAAAAAATCTTCAGAAAGTAATTTTGTAAATCCAGATGATATTCCTAAAGACCCTAAAGATGATTAATAAATATTAAATTGAGGAATGCCCTTCTTTTTTCTAGTATCTATTTCTTTAAAATTTTTGATTTATATATTAAAATTCAAAATATCCATTTCAATGGATGTAAAATTACATTACATTTTTAAAAGAAAGAGTAAAAATTTGTTATGAAATTTTATAAAATTCAAGGCAATAAAAAAGGTTTATTAAAGCTGATTATTTCAAGTGCTTTAATAGTTCTATTCGTTAATAGTATTATTTTTATATTTAATTTTAGAAACTCAAATTCTAATTTAGAGTTAGTTAGAAGTCCGCTGTTGCCAGCTCCCTATATCATAGGAACGGTTTGGCTGTTTTTAATTTTATGCATGTCTTATTCACAATGGATCTTAATAAAAAAGAATTCGTATAAAAATAATTTATTTTTAATACCAATTTTATTTATTATTTGTATATTATATCCATTTTATACGCAAAAATTTAATAATGAATCTATTTCATTAGTTGCAAATTTAGTTGTTATTTCTTATTCTTCATTTATAAGTGGTAAAATTTATCAAATTTCGAAAACTTCGTCTTTTCTAATATTTTTGACTGCGGTATGGGTTACATTTGCAACTTATGCAACAAATATAAAATTTTAAAATAATCATTTTTACAAATTTATTCTTGTTTCATAGAACTCATTACAAGTTTTGAAATTAAGTGATAATCTGCTAAGGCTTTTAATTCATCGTTTTCATACATTGGCTCTGCTTTTGCAGAAGGGTTTATAATATGAAAATGAGTAATATGTTCATTCTCAAATTGTTTTCTTATATAATGATATTCATCTACAAATCTTACATCATCAATAACGGCAATTTCAAGTTTTAAGCTGTCTCTATTATATTTTAATAAATCTACAATTTGTTGTGCCCAATATAAATTGTTAACAGATTTTTTTTCATTTCCTTTATCATCTAGCATTTGATGAATTGTTTTTCCATTTTCTTTTAGAATAGTATTGTCTTTAAAGGAAGGTGATTTATTATACCAGTCATAATTTGGATATTGAATTGCAAGTTCTTTTCGTATTGTATTTGCTATTGAGAATATTTGGTGTTTATTGCTTGCAATTTTTTTCGCTAAATAAGTTTTACCAGCTCCATGTCCATCTCCAGAAATAAAAATGATTCTCATGGTTTCTCCATAAATTTAAAAAGGCTTGCTTTGGTGATATATCACTCTTTTTTTTCTAATTTAAGGCTTCTCACATTGAGAATTCTTTTAGATATTATTTGGAAATCAGATAATTCTTTTAATTTTTCATTCTCATAATTAGGTTCAGGTTTTGCATGAGGATTAATAATATGAATATGAGTTATTTGATCATTTTGTAAGTATCTTTTAATAAACTCAAACTCATCCAAATATCTGAGATCATCAATAATAGCAATTTTAAGGTCTAAGAATTCTTTATTATATGAAATTATTTCAACTAATTGTTTAGCCCAATATATATTATTTTTTTGTTTTTTCTCGTTACCTTTATTAATAAGCATTTGATGTACAGACAAATTTGTTTCTTTTACATTAGTATAAATTTTATATCTTGGGTCTTTATTGTACCAATCATAGTTAGGGTATTCAACTGCAAGTTCTTTTCTGATCATGTTTGCAATTGAAAATATTTGACTTTTATCACTAGCTATTTTATTTGCAAAATAGGTTTTACCAGCCCCATGCCCATCTCCTGAAATAAAAATAAGTCTCATTGATTCTCCATAAAATTCATTTCATTTAAAATATTATATAGAAATTTTCAGTATCATTATTTATTTCTTTTAAAGCCGATATTTTATTATTTTTAATTTTATCTCTAAAACTAATAAGTATTTTTTTACTATTTATTTTATTTAAATATATATCATCATTGTTTGATTCTATATATTTTTTTAAAGAATCTGGTATTATAAAACAATAATTAATTATATTTTCATTGTAAAATTCGATACTAAGTTCTTTTTTAAATTTTTTTTCAAAAAATTCTATACACTCTAAATATGTTTTTGGGGTTCCAATATCAAACCAATAACTTTCTTGAGGGTATGAATAATTTATAATATTTTTACCAAGTAATAATATTTTTTTATAATATATTTCGATGCTGGATTTTTTTTCAACTTCTACTATATTCAAAAGATCTTTAGAAATGATTTGGTGAGTAGTAAAAACTTTTGCTATTGCATTTTCGTTTGGTTTAAAATTGCCTCCAAATCCTAAAACATAATTATTATTATGGGAAACCCATGTGGCATCTTTTCTTACACAATCTGTATTATGAGTGCACATTAATGCCCAATCATTTGAATTTTTAGCTTTCCATTTTTTTATCATATCTTCTAACGGAAAATCAGCGGCGATATCTCCAGAGACAACAATAGCATCTTTGCCAATATTATTTTTTTCATTTTTTGTTATTTCGTGATATATACGAGCGATACCACCGCCAGTTTCTAAAATATCTTCTTCATGCCAAAAAACAATTTGGTTAGAATCATATCCAAAGTACTTAGCGGCTTCAATTATTTCTTGTTGAACTTCATTTGCTAAATAATGGGTATTACAATGAACTTTTTTAAATCCAGCCTTTAAAAATATTTCAATACTTAAAAAAGCAACAGGTTTATTAAGTATTGGGCAAACAACTTTGGGTATATAATTTGTTAAAGGTTTAAGTCTTGTGCCAAATCCGGCACATAATACTATCGGTATAAAATTATCAAGATCTCTTTTATCAAGCATTTAAGTTCCAAATTAAAAATAATTTTTTATTTTTTCTTCTAATTTAATAGATAATTCACCTTTATATAAATTATTTATTAAACTATATAGTTTAGGCATCATAATTTTTAAATCAGTTTCTTCATGAATTTGGGCTTCTGGAGAGGATAATATATCAAGTGTATGTTTCACATATTTTAAATAATTTGGTTTTCCTTTTTTAGTAGCAAGATAGCCAAAACTTCCGATAGCTTTTATATTACGTTGAAGTCCCATAAGAAGTAATTCTAAATTAAAACTTGTTTTTGATATTGGTTTTAAATTATTTAATTCTCTTTCATTATTCATGTTATCTAAATAATATGAAAAGAGATGTTTTCTTGTTTCCCAAGAAATATTAACATAACTATCGCGAACTAAACTAACAACATCGTAAGAATGTGGTCCCATCCGAGCATCTTGAAAATCAATCCAATATATTTTTTCATTTTTTAGCATAATATTACGGACATGATAATCTCTATGGCAAAGCACCCGTTCGCATGCATCTAGTTTTTTTGCAAGTAAATTTAAATCTTCATATAGTCCTTTATATTCAGGATTATCTTCGGTGACATTTAAATTCATAAATCCATTTAAAAAATGAGTTACAAAAAAATTAAGTTCAAAAAATAATTTTTCAAAATCAAAAAAACGATTTATAGCAGGATGATCAATTTTTCTTTTAGGATATTGGGCTTTAATAAGAAGTAACAATGATTCTTTATAATAATCAATTGATTTATGGCATTTTTGATTATTTATATCTAAAATAGGTTCTATTAAAGTAGAATTTAAAAATATATCTCCAAGATCTTCAGTCCAAATACATGCATTTGTTTCATCAATTTCAATTATTTTTGGAATAGGAAGTTCCATTTGAGTTAGTGCAGTATGCATTCCAATCCAACTTATTGGATCTCCTCCATATCCTCCTTCCCATTTTGGAAACTGCATACAAATGGCTCCAATTGGATCATTTATTAATCTAAAAAACTTTCTATCACTTGCATCTCCAGCAATTAATACCAAAACAGGTTCTTTTTCTGTTATGGATTGCTCGGAATTTAATATTTTAAAGTCTTGTATTCTAAGCATAAGTTGTTCCGATTCCAATTGAATAGAAAGAATTCCTGTCATTTTGTTTCCTTAAACAAGAACTGAGATGTATACAAAAGAAGCCATTTGCATTAGCAAGTGTTCTCTATTGATAATTGTGGTATATATACATGTATTTCGTCAACCCTTCGGAAAGGTTTCGTTGTGGCGTTTATTTCTGTACGTGGTGCTCAAGAACATAATTTAAAAAATATTGATGTTGATATCCCTAAAAACTCATTGGTTTCATTTACAGGGGTAAGTGGTTCTGGCAAAAGTAGTTTGGTTTTTGACACTATTTATTCTGAAGCTTTTAGACGCTTTGTTGATTCTAGTCAAACCCCAATTTATGTTATGGGAAGCTCTAGTTGGTCTAAAATGTCCCGACCACGCTTTCGATCCATTACAGGGCTGCCACCAGCACTAGGCCTTTCCCAAAAACAAGGCGTGGCTGGGAAGCTTTCAACTGTAGGAACAATTTCTGGAATTTCCGATTTATTCAGAGTTTATTTTGCTGCATTTGGTGATATTTTTTGTCATAAATGTGATATTCCATTAAAATCAATTTCATTTTCCGATTTATATAAAAAAATATCTGAAGATTTTCATTCAAAAAAAATAATGATTATTGCTCCTATTTGTGAAAAAAGAAAGGGAGCATTTATAGATGAAATTGAAAAATTTAAAGAATTAGGATTTTCAAAACTTCGAGTTAATGGAGATATTTTTGATCTTCAAGATGAAAATATAAAAATAAAAATTGATCCAAAAAAATTAAATACAATAGATGTCATAATAGATTATGTTTCTATTTTAATTGAAAAAAAACAAAGAATTGAAAGGGCTTTATTTCAGGCCCTTGATTATGGAAAAGGTATTGTTAAAGTAGAATATCTCTCTAAAGAATTTAAATTCAATACGAAATCAAACTGTCCGCAATGTGGCGAAAGCGCTCCTAAACTAGATCCTCGTTACTTTAGTCATTCTTCCTTAGGCAAGTGTATTAAATGCGAGGGAGAAGGCTCTTTTAAAAAAGGATATCCTGCAGATATATTTCCTTGCAAACAATGTCATGGAGGAAGATTAGATCCCTCTAATCCAATTATAAGAGTAAAAGGTAAGACCTTTATTGAAACTCATTTGTATAATATTAATGAACTCTATCAATTTATTATTTCTGATTTCAAAGAGCATGTGCAAAATGATAAATCAAAATTAAAAGTTTATTCCGAAATCTCTCGAGCTCTTTTAAGTATGAATCGTTTGGGTTTAGGACATTTAATTTTAAATCGTTCTGGAGCTAGTTTATCACCAGGAGATTTACAAAGACTCAGACTTTCAACAATGATTTCAAATAAATTAACAGGTGTTTTGTATATTATTGATGAGCCATGTCAAGGATTAACGAAACAAGAAGTCAAACAACTAGCTTCCGTTCTTCAAGAAATTGTAAAAGATGGCGCAACTGTAATTTCGGTTGAGCATCACCCCGTTTTTCTTTCTTTTTGTGAGATCTTATTTTTAATGGGCCCGGGCGCAGGTGTGCATGGTGGACAAGTTGTTGCCAAAGCCACTGCCCTGCAGGATTTGGATGAATTTGTTGAGAATCCGCAAACGAAATTAAATAAAACCAAGTTTGCGCCTCAATCGTTAATGATGGAGAAAGCGCCAAAGCTACCCAAGGCGAATTCAAAAAAGAAAAGTCCCGAGTCTTTTTCACCTAAAACCTCCATTTTATCAAAATCTTCTATGTTGTTTTCGGACTTTCAAGTGAGAAACTTGATTGGTCAAAAAATACAAATTAATCAGGGTGTTATTACGATAATTCGGGGAGCTTCGGGGGTAGGGAAGTCTTCATTTATTGAATTGTGCTTGTTACCTGCATTATATTCACTAGGAGGAAAAAATCCTGATGCAGAAGATGAAATTGAAATTCCATTTAAAGAATTTTGTAAATTTAATGTAACAAATGATTTTGAAGTGAATGTTGTTGGTTACGTTAAGCCTGGAAGTGTAACAAGAAGTTCCAGAAGAAGTGTTGCCTCTGCACTTGATGTTATTAAACCTTTAAGAGAATTATTTACAAAATTACCTACAAGCCAAGTAATGGGATTAACGGAAAGCCATTTTTCTTGGAATTCAAAATTAGGACGTTGTGATCATTGTGAAGGTAAAGGATATATAGAACTTCCTCAAAGATACTCTGAACCTGTTCGTGTGGAATGTGAAGTTTGTATCGGTGCCAAATTAAATTCAAGAAGCTTGTTACCAAGATTTAAAGGATATAATTTAGCAGATGTAATGAATTTTACTTTAGAACAATCATTAGAAATTTTTGAAAATCATAAGATAATTGCAAATCGAATTATAAGAGCCTGTCAATTTGGATTAGGTTATATTCAACTTGGTCAAGGAATGGATTCCCTAAGTGGCGGTGAATTACAACGATTAAATTTAACCATTGAATTAAAACGCTCAAATCTGGAAGGTGCTTGGTTTATTTTGACACACCCCAGTACAGGATTGCATGGGCCAGATATTTCGATATTAGGTGAACTTATGAAAGTGATGACAGAGCGTGGTGCTACTTTTATTTTAATAGAAAACCGTGAAGAGTTTTTGCCTTTTGCAGATAAAGTAATTGAATTTTAAGTGATTTAAAAAATAATTTATTCCATATTTGCAAAATTAATGTTGTCTGATGGTGTTACATTTTCGCAATAATTATAATTTTTTCTTTTTTTAGATATTAATGCATTATATGCTTTATCATGATATAAATTTTTAAATATTTTTCTAATTATAAATCCATGAAAGTTTGGTAAAGCAGATCTATTTGCAGAGTAAGCAATAGCAGTTTCAAGGCAAGGGGAGTAAATAAATCCTGATGAAAATCCAGGAATTAAGCCTGGGGTATAATAAATAATTCCAAAAGGAGAATTTATTCTAAAAATTCCATTTAAATAAGCTGTTTCTTTTATATTTAGTGTTATTTCTCCTGATTTTGTGCTGACCCATTTTTTATTATTTTGAATGAATTCATTCACTTTTTTGACGGAAGAAATAAGAACTTCTTGTGGTGTAGAAAAAATAGCACCTGCTGAACTCAACCAAGAGACGTTAATATTAGAAAATTTCTCATTCTTTTCATTTCCAAACATTAAATTTTCAATTGATTTTTCGGATTCAAAAAAAGAATATTTCATATTATTTTCTTTAAAATAATTCTTAAATACAGAGGTTAAATTATTTTTCATTTCAATTTCAATTATTTTCCCTAATAAAAGATAATTTGTATTTGAGTATTGCTAACTATTTTTTGTGATTTCCATATATTTTACAAAATTTATTAATTCATTAAAAGTAAAAATTTTGGAATAATTTTTACTTCTTTCAGTCCAAAATAATGGATTATTAGAATAATTTGGAATTAATGAATTATTGTTAAGTAATTGAAAGACTGTTTTATTATCTATTTCATTGTTTATTTTAATCCATTTGTTTATTTTATCATTTAGCTGAATTGATTTATTATATATTAATTTATTTATAATATCGGCAGTATATATTTTTGAAACACTAGCTATAGGAAAAACCGTATTTTGATCAATAAACTCATTCTTAAAATTTCTGCCATAAAAAAAATTTGATATATTTTCATTTAAAAAAGGATTATATACTGATAATGAAAAGGTATCAACTTTATAATTCATTTGAATTTCATTTATAGTGTTCTTTAAATCATTATTAAAAGTTTCTTTTGTTTTGGTAAAATTGTTGTTACAAAAAACTTTACCTTCAACTAACAAGAATAATATAGATAAGAAAATAATTTTCATTTAATCCTCTAACATATAAGAATATCAAATAAAATATCTATTTATTAGATATTTTTAGAGTTCTAAAAATTTATATGATCCTTATTCAAAAATAGGAATAATTTTCCTTGAAAAAAATTTCACCTATCAATTTTTCTCCATATATAAATTCAATTCATAAAAATAAAGACCGAACTAATTTTATCAATTTAAAATATTCCACTCTAAGGAGTAAATATGCTAAAGGGAAATTCAAATTTAACTATTATGAAGTTAGAAAATGAATCTAATTCATTTTGGAGAGAAATAAACCCTTCAGCAAAGTCATGTTCAAGCCTCATTAAGCTTTTAGAAATATATGCTGCTCAAGAAGATTGGGAACAAATTATCAATTTGTCTTCTAGAGCTGTATTACATTTAAGTAAGTTTTATGATAGAGCAGACTTTTACCATATATGGATATGTGCATTAAAAGAAACATTTGATACTGGCGCTCTTATCTCTTTAGGCAAGCATCTTTTAAAAATGAGACATTTTCATAACGTTTTTTTGTCTCTAGCTCTAATTTCTTTTAATTATGCTTCCTGTGATAAAACTTGTAATAGAATATTTAATTATTTAAATAAAAATAAAGGTGTTGAAAATAGGTTTGCTTTTGAAGGTTGCGGACTGTATTTATCAAGATTAAGAAATTCAGAATTAAAAAAGAAAGGTTTGTCATTATTAAAGAAAGTTTGTTTAGAAAAGAAGGCGAACTATTTTACTTGGAGAAATTATTTAAGAACCTTATCTGAAAATAATTTATTAGAAGAAATGAGTAAGACATATAATATGATTCATGATAGATTTCCCTTTGCGCAAGAGCCTTATTTGGTCGCTTCTTTAATTGCAATTGATACAAAAGATTGGATTGAAGCTATTCGTGTTCTTGGCCAAATTTTAAAAGATAATCCAAATAATACAAATGCAATTTTAGCGATGGCAAATTGTTATTATGAGTTAAATGACTATTTAAACGCAATCAGTTTATTAACTCTTAAAAGTAATTTATTTTTAGATAATGATTATGATTTTCATTTTATAATGGGAATAGCAATTAAAAAGATAGTTGAAAAAGAATTTGACTCTAATTTACAAAATATTTCTCTTAGTCATTTAGAGAAATGTTACTTTATAGCTAAATCATTAGAATTTCCATTAAATCCCATTCAAGTTCAAATTACACATTTAAAATCTTTAAATAATGAAATTATTGAAAATGAATCAGAGATAAATATCTTAAAAATTCATAATGAAAATCAAATTGAATCTGATATCGTTTTTGTTGAAAGAAAAGCAGGTTAATAAGAATAAATTGGACAAATGTTTTTAAGTTTTATTTGGTAAATTGAATAGGTCTTACATTTGCTTTTAATTTTGTTTTTTCAGTTTTTAAATACTCAGCCAATCTCTCATTAAATTTTATATCCTGTAGTTTCGATTTCCAATTATTAAAGCTTTTTTGAAACTCACTATCTGCATTAAAATCAGCACCTAAATATTGAAAGAAAAAGACAGAGCTCCCAATCGTGAATGGCCCAATAATTTGATTAATAGTTAAATTAGAAAGTTTATCTTTTAGCTGCGATGGCAGTTCAGAGATAGGTTTGGGGGGAAGAAGTCCTTCTGTTTTAGAAACATCAGAAGCCATAGAATATTTTTTTACTAAATTTGTAAAATTTTCACCTTCCTCTATTTTTTTAGCAACCATTTTAACTACAGGTGAATTTAAAACATCATTTTGTTCGTTTTCAGATACTTTAATTAATAAACTTCTTAATCTTATGGTGCTTATTTGTTTAATGCTGCCTGTTTGCTGAATGTAAAAGTTTTTTACATCATCATCGCTTACATTTACTAATGGACTAATAATTCTACCAATTAATAATTGTTTTAATACTTCGTTTTTAAATTCTTTTCGATAATCTTCCATAGACTTGCCAGATCTTGCTAATTGATTTTCTAAGTCAGATTCGGAATAACCTCTTTGTTTCAAAAATTCGTCTATACGTTGAGAAAGTTCCTCCTCAGATATATCAAAACCAAGTTCTATTGCTTTAATTTGCAATACTTTTTGATTAATTAATGACTCTAAAATTTGGCGAGCTTGTTCTGTATTTAGAGTACCTCCCACTAGACGGCCATTAGGAAGTAATTTGGTCTGGCCCCCTGAAGAAATAAAAATAGCTTGTTGTAAATCGCTTAATAATAAAACCTGATCTGTTACGGTGGCTAAAACTCCATCTATCGTATTGGAATCAAAAGGAGTTTTAGGAGCCAAAGAGGTAATCGTTTGAGAAGAGTTTGGATTTTGAGGTCTATTTTCAGTAGATTTACAGGCACTTAAAAGTATGAAAGAGCATATTAGAGTAGAAAAAAGTTCAATTTTTTTTATTTTCATTGATGTCTCCAAAAATGATACTCCAATTTATATGGAATAACTTATATCTTCGAGTTTTATTTAAACTATTATGTTAAGAAATGCAAAGATTCCTAAATTTACTTAATTTTTAAAATATTCATTTATTAGTATGTAATTAGTTCTATAAAAACATGAGTATAAATTCTAATTTAATTTATTAAATAAAAATCTCCGAAATATATATTGGAGGTTTTGTTTATGAGAATAAACGTTTTTTCTCCATTATCTTATACGTGGGAAAGATTTGCAGAATTACAGCATCAATATGCAATGGTGAGAAGAAGGCATGATTTAAGACATTTTGATAAATTAGATGAAGCTAGACTTGCAGAAAATATAAATGAAAATATTGTAAAAAAAGAGATAATGAAGAAAAAGTTAATGGATAAAAAATCATTAAATTTAATAGTCCATAAAGAAGTTTTAAAGAGAGCTTTAGATAAAGAATTTATAAGAATAAAATTTGAAAGAGAATATTTAGAAAATTTATTTATAATTGGTAAAAAAATTAAAGAACATATGAAATCCATTCAATATCTTCACAAGACATCAATGGACAAATATTTGTTAGAAATGAAAATAGAAAATGAATTAAGATATCAAAATGATTTATTATATAAACATGAGTTTAAAAAATTAGAAAAAAAACCTGCGAAAAAATAGTTTTATAAAATAGAAGTATTATACAAACCTTCTAAGTCAAAGAAGTCTACCCATTCGCCTTCACCTTTTCTATTATGAAGCCAGTATGAAAATAGCTCCATATCGGAACAAACATCATCTGTAAAAATTATTGGAGACAATGGTGATACAATTTCATCATAATAATTTTCAAAAAGTCTAGTAAAGTATCTCGCACTTTTTAAACGCTCAGCTTGTTCAAAGGGAAGTCTTGTTTTCTTAGCTACTCGTCCTCTTACAATAATAGCAATATCAAACTCTTTAAAATCATTATTTGATATTAAACACAACCCTGATTTAGGGGTTTGTTTCGTTATAGCTGAATTTAATGATTCTGTAGTATTTTTAATTTCTCTTAATAAATTTAGACTTCTAAGCCAACGTGAAAAGCTTTTAATTGCTTTAATTTTTTTATTTGTCTTTTCTATTCTATTTATTTCTTCATGAATATTGCCATTTAATAAAGAAATAATAACTCTTAAATGTGCAAAGCGTTCTTGCATTGTATAAGAAGTATGTTCAAAAGGAAAACATTTAATGATTTCTTGAATTTCGGCTAAAGCAACTTTTGGTTGCTGGAAAGGTCCAAAACAATAACCAATTCCTTCTTTAAGATGCCCTATTCTTACAAAAGCTTCATTATCATTATTACGTCTTCTTGATATTTTAAATTTATCTGATTTATAAATTGATGTGTTACGTCTTGTTCTTGTTATGGGAATAACAGCATCATCTTGTTCGCCAAAAGTAACATATAAATTTGTATTTTCTTTATTTTCGCTAATGTAAGTTTCATCTTCTTCATATTCTTCTATATGAAGTTCACCATGTTGAGGAATTAAAAAGGGAACTTTTTCTGGAAAAATTCTTGCATAATCTAGCATGTCATCGGGAATAAATATTTGCAAAAAGTTCTCGCTGCGACTTTGACTTTTACGAGGATCGATTGATAAAGAAATTCGTTTTAATTCTTTTTTTTCTTGAATAAGAGAGTCTAATAAACTACTGCAACGTTCAAATTTAAATCCTGAAGCGTCAACAATAATTTTATTCATTTCTCTATCAAGACCAATTTCAGTTAATTGTTGAAGAGATTTTCTTATACTAGAGCTTGCTGTTAAATATGAAATTTCATGATGTGAATTTAAAACAAATAATAATCCTGGAGTTGTAGGAATATTTTCAACTATTGCAGGATTAATACCAGGCCCTAATTTTCGAATGGTTTCAGCATCGGATTGAATTTTTAAAATATCGTCACAGGATTTGAAGCCGTGTCTTTCACATGCATCAATAAGTTTCCAAAAAACATTTGCTGTCATTTCGGCATCTGCAAGTGCATTATGCGCTTCAAGTATTGGAATTTCAAAATAATTTGCAACGCCAGTAAGAGTTTTAGAAGGAATTTCATTTAATATATTTGAAACAATTAAATGAGTACAAAAATAGAAATTTTTGAATTCCTCATTTTTAAACTCTTTCATGTGATATGCTAAATAGGCAATATCTCCTTGAGCACCATGAGCTACTATAATTGAATTGCCAATAAATTTAATAAAGTCGTCAAATATTTCTTTTATTGTTGGTGCTTTTAAAACCATTTCATTGTTTATTTTAGTAATTTTTTGAACAATGCTTGGAATATGTCTTTTAGGATTGATTAATGTTTCAAATCTTGCAACTTCTTTTCCTTGTTTATATTTAATAGCTCCAATTTCTATGATGGAACTATTATAAGGATTGCCACCTGTGGTTTCTAAATCAAAAAAAACAATATCCATTTGAGATGGTAAAAGATTTAACCATTGAGGACGGTTTGGATTGGTAATAATCTCAGTTGGAAGTGATTGTTCTTTGCGAACAGTCTTATAAGCAGGCTTAAAGGAACGGTTGTTCTTATTTTGAAATGTCATTTGGTATCATTCCAGAGAATTAAAAGAATGGGTGTTGCCTTAAAAAGAATGACGTAGCCCAAACTAATTATCTCCCATAATATCACTTATCCGTCAATAACGTATTTAGCTCACTGATGTTTATGGTTTGGAACTCCGCAGTAAGGAAGCTGTTTTTAAAAATAGATTGCGCTTCGACTAAAATTTTTGTTTCAAGGTATTCATCTGTACTTGCAGGATCGTGATGAAATATTCCATAATATTTTACACCTGAATTTTTCGCTAATGTTGCTCCAGCAGCAGCGGTTGAGTGTCCCCATCCAATATAATTTTTATAGTTACTATCAGAATAGGTTGAATCATAAATAAATAAACTTGAATTTTTAATAAATTTTTCAATCTCTAAATCTTTTCTTGTTCCATGTTCATGATCTGTAGCATAAACTACACAATTTATTTTATTAAAATCCCAAATTTTATATGCCAATGCTTCTTGAGGATGATTTAGAGGTTGGATTTCAACAAAAATATCATCAATTTGAATGTTTTTTATGCCATTTAATTCATGAAAATGGATCTTATTTAAAGCGGGTAACTGGAAAAATTCAACAGGAAAAAAAGGTGCTGAAAAAAAGCGTTGAAATATTTCTTTTAAAGAGTTCCCAAATTTTGCTTGACCATATATATGTATTTCACAATCTTCCCTAAAAAAAGGGATGAATTTTGTTAATCCTATGATATGATCATAATGCATGTGACTCATAAAAAGGTGAAAAACCCTGTCTCCGCGTAATAGTGCGTTTTCAGAGCACTTTATGATGCCCGTCCCTGCATCTAATATAATTGATTTATTTATATTATTTTTAATGGATATCACTTCAACACAAGACGTGTTTCCGCCGTATTTTAGCATATTTTCATTCGTTATTGGAATAGTGCCTCTAGTCCCCCAAAAAGTAACAAATTGTTCTGTTTGAGTAGAGTTTTCTTTCATTGAATTATTAGATTTTCTCTGATATTTGACCCTGCTATGGACTTGGGCCACAAATTCTCCTTCCGTAATCTAATATTACATGCTACGGCAGACTGTTTGAAGTTGATACCTAGGCTTTCCGTCCTTCTGTATAGATGCGATATCCGCTTTATATTTAAATACTCTAAATATAAGACTGCCTGTTTCTAGGTATTTAGGTCAAGGAGTTGGTAAAAATGTTCATGCGTCCTACGCCAAAAAATTTATCTCAAGAGATTGAACCTATAAGTCATTTTCATTTGAAAAATGAGCTTTTAGAGGGGAATCGTGTTGCTTGGAAACCGGCAAACTTGGAAAGTCCTCTTGCGCCTGCTTTACTAGATATCGATTGGCTTACCGCACAGCCGTTATTGCCTTTTATCACTCAAATTGCACCTGCTCATTTGCTTTATAGAAGTATAATGGCACATGGTATGGAAGATTCCATTGAAGTGATTGAATGGGTTCGTGGAGAACAACTTCAAAAAATACTTGATTTTGACCTGTGGGAAAACTCTTTTGAATTTCAAGAGGGTGATGTTTCTGCCAGTAAGTTTTTATCTTGGCTAAGAATTTGGATGGAAATTGGCCCTGAGTTCGCAGCAAAGCGAATTCTTGAGCTTGAAGAAGAAACAATCGTTCTTATTATATCGAAACTATTTGAAATTATTCCTGACGGAGTTTCTCAAGTAACAGAAGATATGCGAGAAAATTGGTGGCAATCTGCTGATAATAAATTCTTTTTAAGAATCCGCGATGATAGCAATGATTCTTTTGAGCTTTTAAAGCCTTTTGTAGATGCGTTATATCAATATAATGCACGAATTGCTGCTTCTGTATTTGCGCATTCCACTATGCTTGTTCGCCAAGAATCTTTAGAATTTGGATTACGCTGGAAATCCGCTCGTTTGGCTGATCAGGGTTTTGTGTCCAAAGAAGAAGCTTTAAAAATTCTTGCTCCTAAAAAACTTGAATTCATTAAACAATCTATTCATGAAGCAAAATTACTTGAGAAAAAAAGAAAAGAAACATTAGAAAAAATGTCTTCTTATTCTTTATCTAATGAAAATAAAGAGACAATCGATCCCGATTTATTTGAAAATATTGTGCTCTTTTTATCTACCTTAGAACCTGAAGAAGGTGTGCGTTATATGCAACTTGCTTTAGGTAGTGATGAACTAAAAGAAATTACAGGCTCACAAAATATTGATCCTTCTTATTTTTATGAAGATGAAGATTTTATTTCGGAGTCAACTGAAAAAATAATTCAAATTTGTAATAAAGTTTTATTGCGTTCTGAGTTTTTAAACTCTAAAGTAATACACAGTAATAGCCTTTTAATTGAAAAGGCATTTTACGAGTTTATGAAAAAAGATTCAGAGAATGCAATTTATTTAAAAGATCGTGTCGCAAGATTATCAAATATTTTTGTCTCAGGTATTATGAATTCTATTGATAATGATGCGTTAGGTCGTGCAATATCAATTGTTCGTGGAGTCTTAAATATTGGTCTTGAAAGTTGTTTAGTTAATCCAGCTGATTATGGTTTAGAGTTTGATAAAAATACAACTGAAATAGAAAATAGTATAACTTGTATCCAAGTTCTTGGGCCTGAATATTTATTTCAATTAGGTTGGAATATTATCTTATCTTTGCAAAAAGATTTAGCAAAAGAAATTACAAATATTGATTTAAATCATATTGTGTATAAAGGGAAATTAAAGACAATTCGCAAGATTCATATTAGTGATTCCTCTGTTTTAGAAATTTATTTGGATAAACTTGTTGAAAACCAAAGATATCCAGATATTCGTTTTTGGCTTTCATCAATTGAGTCCCATATTTCTGTTGAATTATTTTTGGTTCTTGAGTCTTTCTTTGGTCGTGTTCCAATGTATTCAGAGCTTCTTTCTGTAGATAAAATGATTGGGGCAAAAAAAGTGAGTCCAATTTTTAAACCTTTTGAAACTCTTCAAGAAATAAAGAGTGCGAAAGAATTTATTCATAATTTTCATCATAATATAGTGATGGAGTAATTTATACATGCAAAAATTATCTTATTTATCTAGTGAAAAATTAAATTTAATTTGGTCTGAAGAAGAAAATCAAAAAATAAAAAAACTTTTAGACAAAAAACATTTAGTTTATCTTGAAAATGAAGAATTTATCATTGACTCTGGCGCAACAAAAGATCAAGTTCAGTTAAAAGTTACTTTAATGAAAAGTGATAAAAGTCATTATTATCCTATTGAATGTGTTTTTGTTAAAGAATCTTCTAGTGATTTTAAAGAAACAGAAGTTGTGTTTAAAATGTTAGATTATCTTGATCTCTATTGGACAAACTACTTTTCTGAAGAGAGAAATGTATTTGTTCCCTTAGATTGGAGCAAACATGAATTTGAAGGAATTCATTTTTATATAAGAGGATTTGTAAGAAATCTTCAATTAGAAAACTATGCCAATGATTTTTTAACTAAACATGGGCATGGAGAATATGAAATCCATTCAATTTCTTCCGAGACTTAATAAAAATGAAAAAACGTGTACTTATAGCAATGTCTGGAGGAGTAGATAGCTCCGTTGCCGCTGCACTATTAGTTGAAAATGGTTACGATGTTATTGGTGTTACAATGCAACTTTGGGATTATTCTAAAAATGAATCTAGTTGTGATCCAAATAGCAAATTTGATACTTGCTGTAGTTTAGATGATGTTGCAGATGCAAGGTTAGTTGCACATAAATTAGGAATCCCTTTTTATGTTTTTGACTATCAAGATGATTTTAAAGAAAATGTGGTAGACTATTTTACAGATGAATATTTAAAAGGTCGTACCCCAAATCCTTGTGTAGCTTGTAATACTTTTCTTAAATTTGATCATCTTTTAGACAGAGCCCAAAGACTCGGCTGTGATTTTGTTGCAACTGGACATTATGCAAAAATTCAATATGATGAAATTTATGATGAATATAAATTATTAAAAGGTCTTGATTCTCAAAAAGATCAAAGCTATTTTTTATATTCACTTACTCAAGAAAGGCTTTCAAAAGTCCTTTTCCCAGTTGGTGGGTTATCAAAACCCGAAGTTAGAGAAATTGCTGAAAAATATGGACTAGTAAATGCAGCAAAAAAAGAAAGCATGGAAATATGCTTTATTCCTAACAACGACTATGCAAAGTTTATTTCTAATCGAGTTCAAGATTCTGATTTAATTAAAGGTGAGATTCGTCATGAAGAGGGACAACTATTAGGTACCCATGATGGTATTCATCAATTTACCGTTGGGCAAAGAAAAGGTCTTAAAATATCTTATGCTAACCCACTTTACGTGACTCGAATAGATTCAGAAACGGGGACGGTTTTTGCGGGAGAAGATAAATACCTGCTGCGTTCTGGTTTTTCCTTTAAACAGTTTCATATGGTTCGAAATTTTGGTTCAGAAATAGATTTTGAAGTTAAAATTCGCTACCGTTCTGCCCCATGCAAAGCAATTTTAGAAAAAAATGGTGATTTTGTGACTCTTCGGTTTCAAACCCCTCAAAAGTCTGTAACACCTGGACAAATAGCTGTTTTGTATAAAGATAATGAGGTTGTAGGGGGCGGGTTTATTGATAAGGTCTTTATCTGATGCTGGAAAAACGACTTACGCTTTTAAGGTCTCATTTTCGTGAGCTAAATTTTGCTAAATTAAGCCGAGTTTTTCCACAAATAGAAGCAAATATAGATAAGCTTGGAGAAATTCAAGAATATCGATATCAAGATAAAAAATTAGCTGCCATTTCTTTAGTACACCGATCCTCTTTAGTTTATTGGCCAACAGATAAATCTGGCGTCTTTTCAAATGAAAGACTTGAATTTTTAGGTGATGCTTTTTTAAGCTTTTTTATAGCTTCTGAAGCTATGATTGAGCATAAATCTTTGCAAGAAGGTGATCTTTCAAGGCTAAGAGCTGCTTTAGTGGGAACTGAAAATCTTGCTTTAAAAAGTAGGGATCTTGGTATAGGTGATTGTTTGCTTGTTGGTAAAGCTGAAATGAATTCCAATCCTCAAAGAAGAGATAACGTCTTAGCTGATGCTTTTGAAGCCGTTACAGCAGCTTTGCTTCTTGATGCTGGTGAAGACAAAGCTCATTCATGGCTTCTCAAAGTTTTTGCAGAGGATTTAAAAGCAGGCCAAGATATTCTTTTAAAGTTTGATTCTAAAAGTAAACTTCAGCAATGGACTCAAGGAATAATTGGGGTTCCTCCTGTATATAGAACAATTGGAACGGAAGGCACTCCTCAAGAAACATTTTTTATTGTAGCTGCTTTTATAGGCAATACGGAAATAGGTAGAGCAACTGCAGCCAGTAAAAGAGATGCTAGTAAAAAAGTTGCTGAATTCATTGTAGAAAAAATTGAAACAGGAAAGCTAACAAAAGAAATGATTATAAGTTTTTTTGGAAGGGAAAAATGATTAAAAAATGTGGATACGTGGCTCTTTTAGGTAGGCCAAATGCTGGAAAGAGTACCTTTCTAAACGCCTTTTTAGGAGCAAAACTTGCCGTTGTTAGTAACAAACCACAAACAACAAGAAATAAAATATTAGGCGTCAGTACAGAAGGAAATAGCCAAGCTCTCCTTTTAGACACCCCTGGGATCCATAAATCTCAAGGTCTTCCTAAAATGAATCAAGTCATGAATAAAGTTGCGTGGAGTGTCCTTAGTGATGCCGATTTAGTTTGTTATTTAATTGATGTAACGCAAGGTTGGTCGGAAGACGACGCTCTTTGGCTCGAAGGCATATTAAAAAAATTCGATAAAAAGCTTCTTGTCCTTGCAACTAAGACAGATAAGGTTAAGATAGAAGAAGTAGAGCACGGTAGGTTAAATATTGTAAATCGATTCCAAAACCTTTTTGAAGGAATTAAGGCGTCGTCTGAAATAAAATGTCAACTTATTGGAGAAGTCCCTCAATTAATCTCATCTAAGAGACCAGAGGAAATTTCATCATTAAGGCAGTTCATTTTATCGCAGATGCCTGAAGGTGAGTGGCTATTTGGAGAAGATGATCTTACAGATAGACCGCAACGTTTTGTTTGCGCAGAAATTATTCGCGAACAAATTTTCCGTCAACTTGGTCAGGAATTACCTTATAAAATAGCAGTTGTTATTGATATATTTGAGCATAAAAATAATGTAACAAATATTTCTGCAACTATTATTGTGGATCGTGATTCCCAAAAAGGAATCGTAATTGGCAAGCGTGGTTCACGTCTAAAAAGTATTGGAACTGATGCAAGAATTTCCTTGGAAAGACACCTTGAAAAAAAGGTATTTCTAGAACTTTTTGTTAAAGTAAAACCAGGTTGGACCGAAAATTTAAATATGCTTTCAGAATATGCTGATTTGCAAGATCCTAATGACGCTAATTAATTTTAAATTAGCAATATAGGAAAAATTTTCCTTTTTAGTTCCTTTTTAGCTACTTGTTTTAATGATTCATTTATGGGATTGTGTAAGAAGCGAGAAAACTTCTCCTTCTAAATGTTTCAAGTTATATTAATTGCATAGGATTTTTTTATTGAGATTCTACCTGAATTACTAATTTATTAAATAACCTTTATTTTTGTTACTTTATATTTGGAGTATCGTCGTGATTTATTTTCACTCCCGTAGGTATTTTTCTTTGTCACTTTTTGAGGAATCATCAAAAGATTCCATGATTGAAGGCTCCCCTGTTAAAAGAGGTAGGGGTAGACCTCCAAAATTAAAAGCAGTTGCATCAGATTTATCTGATAAAAATGATTTGAACAAAGAAGAATTATTAGCAACAACTTTTTCGAGTGAAATAGAATCTGATCTTGAGCCTACAAAAGAAGTGGAGAAAATCGTGGCTTTAAGCACTATTGATGAAAATGCAATTGAAGAAGTGAATTCTGCAGATGAAGTAAATACAGAAATGAATTGGGATTCAGAGCAAAATATTGCTTTTGAATTAGATGATGAAAATCAAAATTTTGATGATAATTATGAAGAAGAATATATCGATGAAAATGTTCCAGAAGTAAGAGACTTTTCTCAAAATAATGTTTCTTTAAGTTTTTCTTGGTCACTCATGAATCAATTAAGACAAATGTCCAAAATGGAAGGTATTTCTGTAGAAGATTTACTTGTTGAATTAGTTGCAGAAGGTGTTGCTAAACGAGTATTTGAAGACCAAAATCGTCCAACGCCAAGTCATTTAATGACAAGAACAGGTTATGTACATTCGGATGGAACTCAATCTGCTCCGCAGCCTCATTTAAGTCATCATATGATGAATAATAATAGACAACAGCAAAATAATTTACAAAATAGAAATAATAGATTTAGTTTTCAACAAAGAAATCCTCAGCATCAGCAACAAAATAATAATAGAAATTCTGTAAACAACAGAAATTATCAACAAAATAATAATAATAATAGACAACCTAATAATAACCAAAACGGTTTTAGAAACCAATATTCAAATAATAATAACAATCCTCAACAACAAAGATTTAATTCAAGACCGAATTATCAAAACTCGCAAAGATTTTATGATGAACAATCTTCATCAACAAATTCCCAGCAAACGGGAAATCAATATAGACAACAACGAGACAACAATAAACGTTAATCCATATGTCTAAAAAAATAGCTATTACTGGAGGCATAGGCTCAGGAAAATCATCTTTAGCAAAAATATTGGCTCAAAGAGGATATTGTGTTTGGGATGCAGATATTTTTTCTAGAGAAGTTTTATTTTTGCCCGAAGTTCAATCAAGAATAAAAACAATATTTGGTGACTCTGCTTTTATTAGCGAAGGTAATTTAAATAGAGAATTGATTCGAAATATCATTTTTGAAAATCCAAAATTAAAAAAAGATCTTGAAAAAATTTTACATCCTGCAATGTTTGATCTTTTTAATTCGAAAATGTCTATTATGAATAAAGTTTCTCCTTCTTCATGGATATTTTATGAAGCATCTTTAATCTTAGAATTGGGAAGAAAATCTTTTTTTGATTTTTGTATTGTTGTTATTGCAGATGAAAATATCAAGATTAAAAGATTAAATGATAAAAGAAACATATCTGAAGAAACTTCAAAAAAAATTATTTCTACTCAAATGTCCGATAGTGAAAAAATTACCCATGCAGATTATGTCATTGATAATTCTTTAAGTATTCAAGATCTTGAAGAATCTACTAATAAATTATTAAATTATTTAACTCATAATTTTAAATCTCAATAAAAATTGACGCTAAAATTTAATATTTCTATCTTCAATAATGAATTATATTTTTGTATTATTTTAAAAGAATATTTTTTCTTTTTTAAGAGGATTTATTAAAATGTTTGAAGTATCTTGTGCATCTTGCCAAGCTTCATTTGAATATAATCCAGATGATTATATTCATTTATGTCCATATTGTTCAGCTGGTTTTATTATAGATTCAGAAGAAGGTGCAAAAGATCTTATTGATGATCACTATATTATTCCATCAAATATTCAAAAAGAAAATATAGAAGAAATATTTAATGATTGGATTCTGAAGAGGTATCATAATCCTTCTAAAATAAAAAGTGAATTTAATATTTTAGGCTCCTATGGAGTTATGTTACCTTATTGGGTTATTTCAGTGGAGGCACATACTTTTTGGAGTGGTCATAGCGCCAAGAAAAATTTGTATCCAGGGAGAGTGCGAGACTTGGCATCTGGATATTTAAAAGAAGAAGGTCGCTTTAGCAGAAGATATCGTTGGGCAATTTTAGCAAGAAAATCGCCTAAAGAACATTGGGGTTTAGAACGTCTTCATCACCCAAGAGAAAGCGTTATGGTTGATTGGGAAGGTTTTCCTTTAGATGAAACTATGGGTGTTCAAGATGATGGGGTTAAACCAATTTATGAGTCTAAAGTACCATTTAAATATGAACAGGCAAATGAAATTGCTATAGCAAGTATTCAGACAAAAGAATTATCCGCGGTTTCTAGAGCAAAAGATCAAATTAATGAATATCATAGAAGAATGGCTAAAACAAAAATAGGTTCCTTATATGAACATCGAACAGAACTTGAAGTTGTAGGCCTTCATATCGTTCATATGCCATTTTGGTTTATTCGTTACTCCTTTTCTCCAAAAAGTTTTTTTAAATTTTTTACAACCGTAAGGGAACGGCGGATTTTAATTCAAGGTTATACAAAAGCAGTATTAGATGCCGAATTGCCATTAAATACTTCTGATAAAGTCATGACAAATATTGTTGTTTGTGGAACGTTAGGTTTTATTTGTTTGACATTATCTGTTTTTATCAGCCCATTATTTTATATTTTATTTGTTCTTTTTGTCTTAATTGTAGGATTATCCTCTTGGAAGATTATTAATAGAGAAAAAACGGATTTAGATACAGTCAAAGGAAAAGAAAATAGTGAGCCTGCAGGTTCTTAAATATATTTAGATGAATTCATAATTTTATTTATAATTTTATCTAATTCATTTTTGTTATTAAAAAAAATTCGAATTTCTCCTCCCTCACTCTGAGAGTCAAAAGTAATTCGACAATGTGCCTTCAGTTGAGAAATTATTTTGGCTTCTCCTGAAAGGGCTTCTGGAATGTTTATAATAGGATTTGTTTTAATTTCTTTCTTTTTCGAGACTATTTTTTTATTTGTTCTTTTTAAAATAGATTTTGTTTCAGCCCCATTTTGAATAAATCTCTTAACTTCTTGGCTTAGTTTTTTAAAACCATCTTTTTCGCATTGCCTTCTTTTTGCTGCGAAGGTGTCTAAAAGTAATTTTCTTGTAAAAATTTCGGGGTAGGATTTCATTTCATTTTTTAAGCTCTCTGGAATACGGGCTAGCCATATGGCTCTGCTAACAATTTGTGGGTTTTGTCCCGCATTTTTTGCAATCTCTTTTAAATTACTGCCCGAAATCCAGGCGTTTCTCCATTCTTCTCCAAGCTCAAAAAAGCGGATACCAGATTGACGTGTAACCATTGGTAAAATTCCTCCTCTAAGTCATCTTATATTCATCTTATTTTGTTTTCAATGAGTTAAAAATACTTATTTTTAAAGAAGAAGTAAAATTTTAGAAGCTTTCTTTTTGTTTTTATAAGGTCTTTTTAAAGGGTTTTTTTGAGGATATGAAAATTTTAGATTAAATTTATAGCTTAAATAAAAAATTCTTTTTCAAGATGTTACTTTAAAAATAAAAAATATTTAAAATAAATAATACTTAAAAATATTTAAAATAAAAATTCGAATATCATTTTAATTTTAATTCATTATTAAAAAGATATTAATATATTAGGATTAAATATATTAAAATTTTTAAAAAAAGATAACCATAAATTAAAATATATTAATATGGAAATAATATTTAATTTATGGTAAATAAAAAAAATTGAAATAAGTTTTATTAAATAGATCTTTCTATGGATAGAAAGGGAATAATTATGGATTATTCTGCGCCAAAACTGAAACCTGTTTTGGGGACTTTTCAACTTTGGGGAATTGCTGTTGGACTTGTTATTTCTGGTGAATATTTTGGTTGGAGTTATGCTTGGGGAACAGCAGGAACTTTAGGGTTTTTAGTAACTACAGCAATTATTTCAGTAATGTATTTTACATTTATATTTAGTTTTACTGAACTTACAACTGCTATTCCTCATGCAGGCGGTCCATTTGCTTATGCAAATAGAGCATTTGGACCTGTAGGCGGATTTATTGCAGGATTTGCAACTTTGGTTGAATTTTTATTTGCGCCACCAGCTATTGCTTTAGCTATTGGTGCTTATTTAAATGTTCAATTTCCAGATTTAAGCGCAAAATGGATAGCAACATTTTGTTATTTTGTTTTTATGATTCTTAATATTGTCGGAGTTAGCATTGCAGCTACTTTTGAACTTTTTGTAACTATTTTAGCAATAATAGAATTATTTGTATTTATGGGAATTGTTTCTACAGGATTTTCAATTACAAATTTTATTCATGCAGGTTGGGCTGGAGAGAATCATTTTAGTTTTCATACCGTAAGCGGAATTTTAGCAGCTATTCCTTTTGCTATCTGGTTTTTCTTAGCAATTGAAGGAGCTGCGATGGCAGCGGAAGAAGTCAAAAACCCTAAAAAAACAATTCCAATAGCATATATAGCAGGTATTTTTAACACTCATCTTATTAGCTATTGGAGTTATGATTTTTGCTGGTGGTGTCGGTGATTGGAGAAAATTATCAAACATAAATGATCCTCTTCCAGAAGCTATGCGTGCTGTTGTCGGGCAAAAGAGTGGTTGGTTGCATATGCTTGTTTGGCTAGGTTTATTTGGATTAGTTGCCTCGTTCCATGGAATTATTATGGGGTATTCAAGACAAATATTTGCCTTAGGTAGAGAAGGATTTCTACCAAAATTTTTAGCAAAAATTCATCCCACATTTAAAACCCCATATATAGCAATTATAGCAGGTGGTATTTTTGGTATTGGAATTATTTTTAGTGATAATTTAATTATAATTGGCGGACAATCTTTAAGCGCAAATATAGTAACAATGTCCGTATTTGGAGCAATTGTAATGTATATAACTTCAATATTATCCTTATTTAAATTAAGAGTGAAAGAGCCAAATTTAGAGCGACCTTTTTTAACTCCATTTTATCCTGTTTTTCCAATAATTGCGTTGGTTTTATCTATTTTTTGTTTGTTTTCTTTAATTTATTGTTATCTGTTATATTTTTAAGTTTGTTAATTTTAAGTGGATTATATTCTTTTTTATTTTATAAAGAGAAACCAAATGAAAAAAATAAAGCTAATATTCTAGTATAAAATAAATTATTTTTTACTAGAAGAGTGATCCTTTATTAATTTATTATAAATTTCTCTTGATTCTTTTTCAGATAATGCTGTTTTATGAGCTAAAATGAAAACAATGAAACTCGTGATAGCAACAACTAAAAATGCCATTTGCATTGTAATGAGCCCAGTTCCACCTTTGAATGTTCCAAAATATGAAACGATTCCAGATAAAATAAGATAAACAATTAACCAGCTAAAAGATTTTAAATGTAACTTTTCATTTCTTGTTTTTTTATTCAATAAATGTGAAGAAATAAAAATAAGAATACCGAGTGCAACTGCTACTTCAAGTTTCCAAACAGTTTCCCATCCCGTCCATTGAAGCATAAGGTTACAAACATAAAACGCTAAAAAAGATAAAAGTTTTGGAAAAGGAAGTTTAAAAGGGCGATCTAAATCTTTTAATTTTTCTCTGAATATAGGTAAACATATTGGCCCACAAGCAAGAGATAATACAATTGCAGCGGATAAAAAAGCTATCATTGACTGCCATCCAGAAAATGGAAGAAAAAATAGCATTCCTATGACAAAGTTTGCAACAATAGCAAGCCAAGGAATTGAAAATCGATTTACTTTTGAAAAAGCTTTTGGAGCGTCTCCCTGTAAACTCATTGAATATAAAATTCTTGATGAAGAAGCGACAAATCCAACTGCTGTTCCAAAAGGTGAAATAATCGCATCAAAATATAAAACTTTGACCATAAAAGCAAAACCTAAAGCAATACATATTCCTGCAAGAGGTCCAGAATCTCCTGAAAAACTAATTTTATCCCAACCACCAGAAATTGCAGAGGGGTCGACAGATAAAATAAAGCCTAATTGCAGAACTGCGTATAATGTCATGCTCGCTAATATGGAACCAAATAAAGCAAATGGAATTGATTTTTGTGGGTTTTTAGCTTCTCCCGCTAGGAAAATAGCTGTTTGAAATCCAAAAAAAGAAAAGCTTACTCCGCCAACAGCAATTGAAGATAAAATTCCATCAAAACCAAATGGTGCAAAACCAGCTGATGTTAAATTAGAAGGATGAATATTTGCAGTTAATAAAAGTATAGCTACGCCTATAGGAATAATTAATTTCCAAATGACAACAAATTTATTGGTTTCAGCCATAAATTTTACGCCAATTACATTTATTATGGATAAAATTGCCATTAAAAATGTTGCTAAGATTAGACCTTTTCCTGTTAATGCGTGAGATGTTCCAACTTTATGAGAAATATCTGGGATATAATTTGAAGCATATTGAAGAACGGCTTGAACTTCTATGGGAGCCACTACCATTGTCCACAACCAAGTTATCCAAGCAAAAATAGCTCCTGTCATTTTACCATGACTTATTAAAGAGTAAGCGGTAGATCCTCCGCTTAAAGGAAGCATAGTAGATAACTCTGCAAAAGTTAGGGCAATGATCCCAACGCAAATTCCACCTAATATCCAGGAAAGGATAGCAGCAGGACCAGCTGTTTGTGCAGTATAAAATGATCCAAATAGCCATCCAGAACCTACAATAGATCCTATAGATAAAAATAGGAGACTTGTTTTGGATATGTTTCGTTTAAGTTGCATACTCTCACTTGCCTTTAAAAATGTTAGTAGAGTGATCTGCCATGTTTATAGTAAGACTAAAATCACTTTGAAAGGCTTGTGTGCAATAAAAACCTTGGCTTGTCATCCAAATTTTCTGAATTTTTTATAACATGCTATTATTAAGGAATAATTATGCTGAAATCGATATGTGCCAAAATTACTGCAGAGTATAATGGTGAAAGATTTGATGTAGCTGCGGCAGCTCTATTTGAAGATCTTAGTAGAAAAAAAATTAAATCTATTATTGATGCTGGAGGAGCTTACATAAATAAAAAAAGAGTTCAAATGGCAAAATCAGTAGTAAAAAATGGAGATAAAATTGAAGTTTTTTGGGAAGAAAATCAAATTTCAAGTGAAAAAAAGAAGGAGCATAATCAATATAATTTAAAAAATACAATAGGAACATTTATTGATAATAATACACTTGTTTTTGAAAATGAAGAATTTTTTATCATAAATAAACCAGCTGGAATTGCATCTCAAGCAACACTTTCTTCAAGTAAAGATACTATTTTGCATGCTTTAGCTAATTTTGATTCTTCTAAATTTGATATTCAAAATATGTTTTTAGTTCATCGCTTAGATAAAGACACTTCTGGATTAATGATAATTGCAAAAAACCAAACAGCTCAAAAGAAATTTGAAGATCTTTTTAGAGATAAAAAAATTCAAAAAACTTATGATGCATTATGTTTCTATACTCCTAAAAAATTAGAAGGTGAAATTAATTTTCCAATTGCAAAAGATAATTCAAGAAAAAATTGTTATTTTGCTATTACAAATCCTAATTCAAAAAATAAAGATGCAAAATCTTCTGAAACAAATTATATTGTAAAAAAATCTTATAAAAATTGTGATGTCTCTTTAATTTCTTGTTTACCTAAAACAGGAAGAACTCATCAAATTAGAGTGCATTTATCTGCAACAGGTTGCCCTTTATTAGGAGATAAAACTTATTCACAAAATATTTATGGGCATAAATATGCGCAAATTGCATTAAGACATATGTTACATGCAAGCAATCTTTCTTTTGAATTGAATAATGAAAAATTTGAATTTCATTCTTCTTTGCCAGATGATTTTCAACGTATAATAAAAATTTTTGAAGATGTTAAATAATTTTATATCCGTAAAAATGTCATATCAGCTTGAAAATATTTGTAGATAGTTTTATCAAAATGTATCTTGTTTCGTTGTTTATTGGAAAGGCCAACCTTTCCAAAACACTATCTTGGTAAAAAGGGAGGATTTCCATAATGTCATATAAGCTCATTACTGTCCCACAAGGCGGTTCTCATATTAAAGCGGATTCTAATGGTAAATTAGAGGTTCCAAATAATCCTATTATTCCTTATATTGAAGGAGATGGTACGGGACCAGATATTTGGAAAGCGTCGCAAATGGTTTTTGATGCTGCCGTTGAAAAAGCATATGGCGGTAAAAAGAAAATTCATTGGATGGAAGTTCCGGCTGGAGAAAAATCTTTTAATGGAAATGGGAATTGGCTTCCTGACGAAACAATTGATGCTATTAAAGAATACCGTGTTGCTATCAAAGGACCTCTAACAACTCCAGTTGGTGGTGGTATTAGAAGTTTAAATGTTGCTCTTCGTCAAATTTTGGATCTTTATCAATGCGTTCGTCCTGTTCGTTGGTACACAAATGTGCCATCACCTGTTCGTGAGCCACAAAAAGTGAATATGTGTATTTTCCGTGAAAATACAGAAGATATTTATGCTGGTATTGAATTTAAAGCGGGCACGGAAGAGCAAAAAAAATTACGCGAATTTCTTGCAAATACACTTGGAAAAAAAGTTCGTGAAGATTCTGGCTTAGGAATTAAACCAATTAGTGAATTTGGCTCAAAGCGTCTCGTTCGTGCAGCTATTAACTATGCAATTAAAAATAAATGTAAAAGTGTTACTATCGTTCATAAAGGTAACATTATGAAATTTACAGAAGGTGCATTCCGTGATTGGGGCTACGAAGTTGCTAAAACTGAGTTTCGTGATCAATGCGTAACTTGGGATGAATGTAATGGAAATCCTCCAGCAGGAAAAATCTTAGTTAAAGATGCTATTGCTGACAATATGTTCCAACAAGCTTTGTTACGTCCTGATGAATATGAAGTTCTTGCATGTACAAATTTAAATGGTGACTATCTTTCCGATGCATTAGCTGCTCAGGTTGGTGGATTAGGAATTGCTCCTGGTGCTAACATAGGAGATGGTTACGCTTTATTTGAAGCAACTCATGGAACAGCTCCTAAATATGCTGGTCAAGATAAAGTAAATCCAGGATCTGTTATTTTAAGTGGTAACATGATGTTTGAATACCTTGGCTGGAATGAAGTTGTTTCTTTAATAGAAAAAGCATTTGAAAAAACTTTGGCTCAAAAAGTAGTAACTTATGATTTTGCTCGTCAGTTACCAGGAGCAAAAGAAGTAAAGTGTTCTGAATTTGCTAAGGCTATTATTTCAAATATGTAATAAAGGAAAGGGTGCTTGGGAGTAAATTGAAACTTTTAAGCCATTTAAAATCCTTATATAGTAAATACTCTCGCCTGTTACCATGGGCGAGTTTAATTTGGGGTATAGGTTCTAGTTTTTGGCTGACTCGTGATTATGATAAAGCATATAGACTCGGTTTTTTTACTCTTGCCTTTTTTTTACTAATTATAATTATGTCTACATGGTATAGTTATATTACAAAAATATCTTTACAAAGTCATAATAAATTAACAAGAATTCATATTAATATTCACAAACAAAAAGATTTATTGGAATTTGTTGGGTTAACTGCAACTCAATATTTTATTCAATATATATTTATGTTTTGTCTTCCGTTTTTATATTTTAAGCAAGAATGGATTTGGCTTTTCTTTTTATCCTTTTTTGTTGGAATGACTTTATGGGATCCTTTTTGGGTAAGATTATTTAAAATACAAATTTTCAGATTATTTTTAAGACTCATATCCTCTTGTATGGCTTTTGGTTTTTTATATGCGGTACTATTTCCTAAATTCATAGATTATTATTATGTATGGTTTACCGTAGTTTGTTTTTTTGTTATTTTTCCTTGGAATTCTTTTGTTATAAATCGAAAAATTAAAATACAAGAAATTGCGGCTTCTTTTATTTTAACAATTATTATTGCTATTCATTCTTTTATACCATCAGAATATCAATTTCCTGTTATCTCAATTTGGGTTGAAAATAGTAATTATTCTATTGAAAAGCCTAGCAGTAATTCTTATGAACTTATTAAAGGAAATATTAAAACAAGGAAAGAATTTTTAAAAACAATAAATTCGGGAAAACAAATTTGTGCGATATCTCCTATTATTGCTCCAACAGGATTTTATTCAAGAATATATCATGAATGGTATGTCGATGATATTTTAATAGATAGAATAACTTTACCAAATATATCTGGTTCAGATATTAAAGAAAAACATAGTACATTTTCATGTAAAAAATATTTTTTAAATATGAAACAAGCAAAAAAAATAACTACTAAAATTTATTTAAAAAATGGCATTTATGTTGGTAAACAATTTTTAATCATTTCAGATTGAGCTTGTTCTAAAGCAAGTAAATCATTTTCTCCAATATGATATCCTATACTTTTCAGCATTTCGGCATAAAGCGAAAAATCGTGGACTCCTTCGGCAAAATCTTCTTTTAATTCTTCTTCCGTCAGCGGAACCTCATTTAAAAAAGCTTCTAATCCTTCTTTTGTACAAAGTGCTGCTAATAATAAAGGAAGATGTCCTAAAGTACTTCTTCCAAAAGTTTTTCTTTCAAAATCTCTAATGGAATCTTGAGTGAATGAACCTAATCCAACTGCTTGTTCAATACTTCTATGTGATAATTTTTGTGCGCAGAGTTTTGGAGAATCGATACTATTATAGAAGCCGCAAACTAAAGGACGTAGCCCAAATATGCCACAATGCCCTGAAAACTCATTTTTCTCTTCCTTAACAAAAAAAGGACAAGGAAGTTTTTTTGTTAAAAACTTTTTTTGATCTGAATCTATAAAAGGAAGTGCACCATTTTCATTAGCGTTTTCAAAGTATTTTTCTGAATAAAGGAATAATTTTTCAGCTAATTGATTGAGGTCAATTCCTTCAGCAAGAAGCCTATTTAATAAAACAAATGCTTCCCCAGCAGTAATTGGTACTAAAGGAAAGTAACAACAAGCTCCACAGCCTTTTATACAAGCTATTTTTTCAGAGGGATTTTGTTCCAAAAAATCTTTCGTTGCATTTTCAGACTCTAATTCAAATTTTTCGTATTTTTCTAGTATAAATGGAATTAAATGGCCAATTGCTTTAGAGTAATCCATATCCACCTCCTTTTAGTTTTCATGTGGGGATAGGTTTGCTATTAGCGTGTTTTAGGAATAAATCCAAGTAGAAAAATTTAGGAAATTTTAAATTATTCTTTATTTAATTTAATTTCCCATACCTTTAATCTCATTCCTCTTGGCTGTGCTATAAAAGTTGATGAGTCAATTTTATTTGAATCATAAAAATAAACAGAATATAAATCCCATAAAGGAACTAAAATTGCACTTTCAGATAAATATGTACTTAATAATTTAGAATACTTCAATTTTTCTTTAGGGTCATTAGATAAAATAATTTTATCAAAATAGTCTTCAATATTTTCATAAAAACTCCCTTTTCTAAAATAACTAAAAACATATGATGGATCTTTATGTGAAGCTTGAATTCCAACAATATGCATTGGAGAATTTAAATTCAATTTTCAATCATCTAAATTCATGTTTTTTTTAAATCTAAATTAGCTCTTCCCTAAATACTTATAGGAATCATTTTATTGTTTTTAATAATATAATTAATATTATTTACAAGTTCACTATCATAATTAAAAAATATTCCTAGAGTTTCATAAGAAAAATTAATAACTTTTTTCTTATAAATTCCATTATTTAAATTCCACATATCTTTCCAAAATATATCAAATTCATTATTATTTGATGAAATAAATCTAACGAATTTTGGTGCTGAGTCATATTTTAAATTTTCTCTTTTTTTAATTATTGTTTCACCAGTTTCGTAATTACTTAATAAAACGTAATAATGACCTACTCCAATAGACCATTTTTTCCAGCTAAAATAATTATCTTTTAGTGTCTATATGAAAACAAGAGGAGTATCCGCATGCGTTAATTTTTTTATAAAATTCATATCAATTTTTCTTTCGTTTAAGATTTATAATTGAAGGATTGTTTTTATTTAGTTCTGCATATTCCAATAATGAAAAACTATCTTGAAAATCGGGAATATTTGATTCTGCAGAATCTATTATGAGTCCTTGATCAGCTTCTGTAAATGTTACATAACTGATCTTCCCCCAATTTTATAGACACAATTAACCGACCTTTTTCATTGGTCTAGTTATTTCAAATATAACTGGAGACAGATATCCATTCGACGAATGCTTTCTAACACGATTGTAGTAAACTTC
>NZ_JBIPMD010000213.1:0-5445 GCF_044369315.1 Silvanigrella sp. | reverse complement strand
CTTCTTCTAAATGCAACTCCGATGAAAAATTAAGTATCGAAAAATTAGGAATATTTGGGGCTGGCCTACGTGCAGCCCATTATTCGTTTTGGCATGAACTAAAAGAGCTACCAACTTTAGAAATTATGGCAGATAATTATATGTATTTAAATGGTGGGCCTGGTTTATATCATATGCGACGCATTACAGAACGAACGCAAACCGTTGTTCATGGAGTTGGTTTAAATTTAGCCTCCGCTTTCGGCTTAAATAAAGATTATTGTTATTTATTAAAAAATCTATGTGACTCTATTCAGCCTAAAGTTGTTTCTGATCATCTTTGTTTTTCTGCGAACCCGACTCATAATAGTTTTGATCTTTTACCAATCCCCTTTACATCTGTTACTTTAAATTTACTTTGTGAAAATGTAAATATTATTCAAGACATTTTAAAAAGACAATTTTCAATAGAAAATATTTCTTCTTATATTTCATATAATGAAAGTACATATTCAGAAATTGAATTTATAAATGAGATATGTAAAAGAACAGGATGTGGCGTTTTATTAGATGTAAATAACATATACGTTTCTGCATTTAATCATGGCTATGACCATATGAAAGAAATTGAAAAAATAAATCCAAACTATGTAAATCAATATCACATTGCTGGCCACTCTAAAATGGATGATTATTTATTTGATACACACGATTCCTTAGTTTGCGATCCGGTTTGGGATCTTATGAAATGGGCATTAAAAAATATTGGAAGTCGCCCTGTTATTATAGAAAGAGATGATGATATTGCTCCATTTCATGAAATTATTTATGAAATTAATTATGGAAATAGAATATCATGACAATAAATGATCTTAAAAAAATCCAAAACTTTTTTTTAGAAACGGTAACATCTAATCCAAATATAAATATTCACGAAATTCTTGAAAAAAAAGAAATGGATATTTTTGAGAAAAAAACGGCGCATAGACTTGAAGCGTATCGTGTTTCTTATTATAGCAGAATTTCATCTGTATTTTCAGAGACCATTTTTAAACTAGCAAGTTTGTTATTTGGCAAAAATTTAATTAAAGATTTTTTAATAGAATATTTTTATCAAAATCCTTCACCAAACCACATGGAAGAGTCTATTCGAAATTTTCCAAACTTTCTTGAAGAGCAAGAAGAAATTCAGGAATGCCCATTCGTTCCCGATTTTATAAGGCTATGCATAAATATTTCTGATATTTTAGCTGCCCCAAATCCAAATGAGTTGTTACTTATAAAAAATACAACAACAGTTCCCCAGCCAAACGAAATTTTTCTACAAGAGGAACATATCTTATTGCAATCACAATGGCCTATTTTTCAAATGTATTGTTCTGCAAAAAATCTTTCTGAATTATCCGAATTAGAAAGCACAACCGAAGAATTATTAGAAGAAAAAAGAATTGAAGAATTAACCTCAATAAATAATACAAATGAATCTATTTTAATATTTAAAAGTTGTGAATGGAGTTTAGAAACTATTTTAATTCCAGAAGAGTTTATTTCTATTATGGATGGCTTATCAAAAAAACAAAACATTGAAGATGCAATAGAACAAGCAGACATAAATGAAGATCTTTTTGATATTTCAAAACTATCGAATTGGATGTCTTTAATGACAAAACACTCTGCATTTATGACGAAGTGAAATTTAAAAACCATTTCATAATTTGAAAATGATCCGCATATATTTGATTTTCTAATAAATGAATATCATCTAATAAAGTCCATTCCACATGCTCCGAATTTTTTCCTGGTAAAACAGTTGGTAAATTTTCATGATTTAATTGAAAATAAAATGTATTTGATTTTTGCATGCCAATGGGATAACGATCCGAATAATCAAATATACGTTGATTCAATAATTTAAAGTTTAATTTATTGTTGAAGTTTTTAAAAATAATTTCATTTAAAATACTATTTTGTGGATCAAATTGATTAAAGTCTTCTATTTCTGGCATTGAAAATAAATTTTTCCGTAATATTTGTTTACTTTTAACCAATAATACATAATTGTTACAAACTATAAAAACATTAGAAACTTCACTATTCAAATTTAATTTTTTATTTAATTTCATTTTTTGAATATAAATATATTTTTCTTTTATTATTTTAAAAGCCATTTTTTTACGATAATTTTTAAGCCAGTTTGAAATAGGCTTTGGCATTTTATCATAAGCCGATTTTAAATTTTCTGATAAAAAGTACGATTTTCTGATATCAGTTGCATTAATTCCCTTAAAATTTCCTGTTTCTAAAAAAACCCATTGCGGAAATACTTTTAAATAATAAGATGAAGAATCTTTTTCATGACCAATAATGGCAATGGGAAGATGGGAATCAATCAATTTTGCAACTTCACCTTTTACATTTTGAATCCATAATTGTTCACAATATAATCTATCTCTTACATAGATAAAATCAATTCTATTTAATTGTTGTTTTGTTAAACAAGATTGAATCATTTGAATTCGCTCTTCTACACTCCAAGGACCTCTTATTGAAGGAGATAGATAAGCTCCACCTAAAACAAGAATAAGTCGATGCGATTTTTGCAATGCAGATATAATGCTGTTTAAATGCCCATTATGAAAAGGCTGGAACCTGCCAATATAAACACTTGCTGCATAAGGATATTCTTTTAAATTTGTCATTTTTAAACCTCGTACTTTTAACATACAATTTAGATGTATAATAAAAAATAGAGTCTTCCTAGTGCTTGACACTTATATATAACAGTAATACAGTTGTGCGACCATTCGTTTTGTTGACGAATGCTATATTTCTAATCACTAGAAGGAACTCTGTTATGAACTTTGCTTCAACAAAAAAATGGGCACTCATTGCAGCTCTTGCATGTTCACCATTGCTCGCTATGTCTGCAAGCGCTGCGGAACCTGCTGCAGCTAAAAAAGACACACCTTCTGCCACAACAAGCAAGAAGGGTTCTATGACTTTTAAAAATGATGAAGACAAAGCAAGTTACATTATTGGACATGAAATCTCTTCTAGTCTCAAAGGCGGCGAATTTAAAGTAAATAAATCGGTACTTTTAAAAGCGATTGAAGAAGGTTTAAATGGAAAAGAGTCTGAAATTAGCCAACAAGACTCCCAAGCATTCATGCAAAAATATATGACTGAGCAACAAAAAATCCGTGGAGATAAAAACTTAAAAGAAGGCGAAGCTTTCTTAAAAGCAAAAAAAGCAGAAAAAGGAATTGTTACATTAGCTAGCGGCCTTCAATACAAAATCGTAACAGAAGGCAAAGGCCCAAAACCTAAAGCAACAGATACGGTTACAGTAAATTACGAAGGTACACTCATTAATGGAAAAGTATTTGATAGTTCTTACCAACGCGGTCAGCCTGTTTCTTTCCCAGTAAATGGTGTTATTAAAGGCTGGACAGAAGCTCTACAACTTATGCCAGAAGGTTCTACTTGGATGCTTTATATCCCTGCAAACCTTGCCTATGGCGCACAAGCTCCTTCACCTGCAATTGGTCCAAACTCAACTTTAGTATTTAAAGTGAATCTTGTTTCTATTGCAAAACCAGCTCCTGCAACAACACCTGCACCTGCAAAAACTGCTGAAGCTGATAAAAAATAATTTTATATTTTTTAGATAATTTACCCTCAATTCATTTTTTGAATTGAGGGTTGTTTTATTTATATTCTAAGCATTTACTTTCATTATCACAGAATGATAATTTACCATTCTCAAAATGATAATATGTGTTTTTAAATAAACTTTTTACTCCAAAACAAAAAAAATACGCTTTATTTCTTTCTTTAATTTTAAATACATCACTTGATTCATTATCAAAAGAAAATCTAAAACTGGAACTTTCTATTTTTCCTGAAGACTGAGTACCTACAAATTTCATTTCACCAGAACACTTAAAAGTAAAGTTTTCCTTTTTATCTGTATAAAAATACTTTATAGATGAATCTTTATTTAAAGAAACAGAAGATAAATCTAATTTATATTGAATATCATCTTTTTCCTTTTCCCAAATAGCAAATAAAGAAGTATTTTTTTCTTTCGTTTTTATATTATTATTGTTATTAGCGTTGCTATTATCCTCTTTTTTTCCACAGGAAATAAAAGCTAAAATTGCTAAGATATATATAAAATTTTTTTTGAGCATATAACGTAAACTCCTATTTGAATACCATAGACAATAATACTGATCTCATTTTTAATTACACAATTAATTAAAACAATCAATAAACCATTTAAAATATAAACAAAATACATATATTATTATAAATTAAGAATTGTTTTATAATAATATATGTATTTCATTTTTATATTTATAAGATGATTTATTTCAAAATTACATATTGGTTAATATAAAATTAAGAAAGAATGGCACTTTTATATTTACCTTTTTTAAAATTTTTCCTCATGATATAAAAAAAGTTCAAAGAATATTCGGCAGAGTATGCCATCTAAAAGCACAAAAATTACATAGTAATTTTTCATAAATCCCAGAGGAGAGTAGTTTATGTATTTACAAAATCGTCTTGCTAAGTTAGTGGCTACAGGTACTTTAATTAGCTTTTTAGCTGCGTCATGTGGTAAAACAAATTCAACAAATAACCAACCACAATCAGCAGATACAAATCCTGCACCCGCTTCAGCGGCAACAACACCTCCTCAACAAAAAGCATCCTATTTAGGTGTTTGGAGAGAAATAGATAAGGATGGAAAAGAATTAGACACTGTTATTAAAGTAACAGAAACGACTGCTCAATCCTGTACTTTAGGAAACAAACCAGAAGAAAAAGCAAAAGTGGAAGAGTTTTCAATCAACCCATTAAATTCAACTTCATTCCAAAGACTTTCCGAAGATAAACAAAAAGTTTTAGAGACTTATAATTACTCTGAATCGGACTCTAGCAAGTACCTTGAGAGGTCAACGGAACGAAGCAGCAGCACAACCACTTCTGAGCAAACCACATCCAGCACAACAGTATCAGCTACAGCAACTACAACAGCAAACACTCCTCTTAGCACAAAATTTATTGCTAAAGAAACAACAGTCGAAACAGATCAATTAAAATCATGTTTCCCTGATCCTACAAAACCAGATCCTACAAAACCAGATCCTACAAAACCAGATCCTACAAAACCAGATCCTACAAAACCAGATCCTACAAAACCAGATCCTACAAAACCAGATCCTGTAAAACCAAGTACACCTATTGTCTCTACTTTTAAAAATATCATTGATATTGTTAAACAAACAGATCAAAAAGTAAAGGCAACAAATAATGTGGGTGAAAAAATTGTTGCAGGATTTGAAGCTGCAGGCCAAGTAGCATGTCAGTTCCCAAAGACAATTGGACTATTCCCACAGTCATTGAGACCAACCGATTCAAGTTCCGTTGCTCCTTTCTGTCATTTCTCATAGATTT
>NZ_JBIPMD010000212.1:0-5446 GCF_044369315.1 Silvanigrella sp. | reverse complement strand
AAAAAATATATGGAGAAAGTTGAGAAAAAAATTTGCAGGAAGTAAGGTAAACGGTGATGAGTTGGTTCTGCCAATCCATTGGTAGCTCCTTTGTTACTTTTTTTAAGCAACAATTAACTAACAAATTGGAGCTATTTCTTCAATCTTCACAATATCTTTCTCAACTCTTAACTGGCATTATAAGTTAATTTCGCTATAAAAGGAAAAAAATAAGAGCCAATAAACGAGCCCACAAAATAAACACCTAGAGAAAATCCTTGACTAATTGAAGTCTTAATACCAACAGATTTTGCAATTTCTGGCGCAAAATTTACAAAAAAAGCCATAAACCAGAAGGGAACAATTGCTAATAAAAGAGCAACTGCTCTTGCAAAAGAATTTTTATTAAATATTAACAACTTTATACTGCCTCTTACTATATGACTTTGATATTTCATATTTTGATAAATAATAGAATCTGCAACTGAAATTCTAACAAAAAGTAAAATCAATCCAGCCAATCCGCCTACAACAAACAAAACTTGCCAATTAAAATAACTACCAATAAATGCAGCAAGCATGCCACCAACAACACCAGATGAGTATATGATACCAGATGCTTTTGCTCTTTTATCAGCTGGCAATATTTCACTTAATAAAGTAATAGAAGCGGCAAATTCACCTGCTAATCCAACGGCAGATAGAAATCTCATTAGAGCAAACATGGGAACTGTAGTAACAAATGCATTTATAATAATACAAACAGAATATAGTAAAATACCCGCTCTAACGGCAGACATTCTTCCAAATTTATCACCCCAAATCCCACTTAAAATTCCACCCACAACAACACCAACCGCTTGAGCATTAAACATGAGTGAACTTACACTTATAAAATCTTCTTGCGGCACACCTAAAGCTTGCAAAGCAGGCGTTCTTACTACAGCAAAAATTGTTAAATCAAAAAAATCTATCATATACCCTATAGCTAAAATAAATATTATAAATTTTGGATTATTTTTCATTTAAATTGCCTTATTAAAATTGATGAGTATTTTTTGAAAGGTCACTTATTAATTGGTTACGCTTTAATTTTCCTAACTCTGTACGTGGAATACTATCTATTAAATAAATATTTTTTATTTTTTCAAAAGGAAAAACTCTTTTATTAAATTCATTCTTTATTTTATCAAATAAATTAATGCATTCTTGACTATTTTTTGTAAAAACAATCGAAATTTTATTTTCCAATCGTTCATCTTTTTCATAAATAACAGCAACATCATCATTAAATTCAAGTTCTGTTTTTAAATCTAATAAAATATGATCTAATCTAGATAGGGATACATTTTCACCAGAAACTTTAACAACATCGTCATTTCTTCCATAAATTTGCAGGAAAGAATCCTTAATATCACCAACATCTGTTGTAATTAAATACTTATCTTGTTCATTTAAAACATGAGATTTAATATCTAAAAAATGAGTTTTATTATTTTTTAAAATAATGTACCCAGTTAATAAAGAAGAACCAGAAATACATAAGTTTCCCTGTTCATTTTTTTTAACATTTAAATGATTTAAAATTTTTAATTCGGGGTATGTCGTTTCCCATTTAAAATGGATTGGAGCAGTAGCAATTTGAGAGGCGCATTCCGTCATTCCATAGCTTGGCAATAAAGGCCAATTTAATTTTTTTGCTTTATCATATAATGATTTCGATAAAGAGCCTCCCCCAACAACGACTGCTCTAAGGGATGCCGGGGAACTTATATTTTGTTTGATTATATCAAAAACTTGTGTTGGAACTAAAGAAGCAATAGTAACTTTATTTTTAATAATTTCTTGAATAAAATAATTTGGATCCCATTTTAAAAAATCAGAATATATATTTATTAATTTAGCACCACTTAAATAAGACCTAGAATATAATGATAAGCCACCAATATGAAAATAAGGTAGAGCATTTAAAAGAATATCATTTTTAGTACAATCTAAATGATCGTTAACTGATTTTGAAGAATTTAATATAGCATTTTTACTTAAGGCTACAAATTTCATTTCACTTGAATTTAAAGCTGTGGAACCCGATGTCGCTAAAATAATATGGGATTCAAGAGAATATTCTTTAATCACTTTATTTAAAGATAAATTTTGCAATGGCAAAGCTTTAGGATTTAAAAAAACATGGGATTCATTGGAAAGCCAATCAATTTTCATACAAGTCTTCTCCAATGCTCTTTGCTTAATAGTTTATCAAAACCAAATCCATATCCCTCATTTGAAGGTATTAATTTTGTATCTATAACTGAAAATGTTTCAGAATAACAATTATTTTCATATAAAGTATGTGTTAATAAACCACACTCATTTATATTTTGCTTATTTTTAGAGTAAAATAGGGAAGACTCATATAAAGCACTTAATTGCCCTAAAGGATGATCCATATAACTTGTAAAAAGGATTTGCTTGCTCATGTTGTGATCAAAGTTATTATCTGAAAAAAATTGAATAGCAGGCTTTAAAATTAAATAATCAAAGGATGATGAATTTATAAAATTATTTTTTATTTGATCAAATTCAATTCTATCTAAAGCAAGATTTATATTTGGAAAATTTGTTTTAATATGATGCCATTCTTTTTCTGAAAATAATACTGGATCTTCTAAAAAATCAATTAAATTTAAAGATGCTTGAATTTCATTCAAAAAACAATAAATTTTTTCAAAATCACAAGAATTATTAAAATCTAATCTTAATTTCATATTTAATTTATTTAATACTGGAGAAATATTTTTAATGATTTGCGCTTCATTTCTTAAATTTAATCCACATTTAATTTTAATTTTCAAAAAACCTTGCTCTTTTAGCTGCTCAATAAAATGTCTTGCTAACAAATGAACATCTGTACATGTAAAATGATTTTTTGGAATGAATAAGCCACTAAAAATATTTTGTTTTTTTGAGCGATATAAAGAATCAATATAAGAAAAAGAAATGCTCTTTTTTAAATGATTATTATAAACTTTATTTTTTAAATTTAATATTTGATCATTTAAAGAAAGATCTCCAAGCTCTTGCCAGGAAAAACAATCTGAAAAACCTTCTCCAGTTTCTTTAAAATTGATTTTGAGTAAAAAACCCTTTTTATGATTTGAAGATTTTAATTTTGAATTTAAAATATATTTAGGTTTTAAAAAATATTCTGCTATTTCAATATTTTGTATTTTTGATAGGATATTGTTAAAATTATTCATTTGTATAAAATTTTATATTCATCTTTTTAGATGAATCCATTTTTGAATTTATATCATATTTTTGTTCATGAAAATGCAATGAACTGTCAGATTGAATTCCAAATAATAAAGTTGAATTTGTCCCATATATTTCACTAGAAATAAATAAAGAAGATAAAAAGACCTCATGTTCAGGTGGAACACCTGTATTAGGTAAATCAGCAATATCGTAAGTTTTATTATTGCTCATTTCTGTCTTAAAATAATCCCAACAATCATCAAAAGTTTTTAATTTGTTATTTTGATGATTTAAAAAGGTTAAAAATGTTTTTTTAGTATTTTTGATTTTTGGCCAATTTGAATCTAATTTACCATTGCTCAATCCAAATAGTTTTTTTGTATTATCCCCGGTTTTATATAATAATTTACTTTCATGATCTTTACTATGGTAATAATAAATAAACTCGCCATCTGAAAAAATGAGGTTAAAATAATTATATTCATGAGCAATTTTTTTAAGTCGATTTAAATAATTTTCTGCTGAATTATTAGAATTTAAAAAATCTAGAATGATTTCACCTCTAGATTTTAAGTCTTCTTTATATGATTTTAAATAACGAATATTTGTTAAAATAGCCCATTTTGGATTGAATTTATTTTGACAAGCAAACCAAGTGCCTTTTTTATGTTCATCACGAGGTGCAATAATATCATTTGCATAAAATTGCAAATCTCGATTCCAACCATTAATTTGGTTAGATTTTCTTTTTTTATATTCATCTCTATTAGAAATAATTAAAATTGGAATATCTTTTATTTGATTGATAAATAAAAATAATGTGCACAAATTAAATCACCTTATAATAAAGCCAATCCCCATTAAAATTCCAAATAAAATTTGAGTTAAAGCAGACATGCCCAAATATTTATTAAATAATTGGGATGGTTCATTATTTAGTATACCTATAATAATTTTAATTGCTAGAGGTAGAGTTATCATTGGTAATAGACCTGCCCATATATTTCCAATATAAACCCAATAAATATTTAGTAAATAAGTAAATAAAAATAAAAGTATAATTTCTATTCTAGCAAATTTTTTACCAAAACGAGCTGCTAATGTCATTTTACCAACTCGTTTATCTCCAATATAATCTCTAAAATTATTAATAGATATTAAAACCGTTGCAAGTAATCCTACTTGAAGCCCTGCTATTATTGGAGCCGCAGAAATAAAACCGGTTTGTAAATAAAAAACGCCAAGAACTGCCGTAAATCCAAAAAACAAAATAACAAATAATTCACCCAAGCCAACATAAGCTAAAGGATAGGGGCCGCCTGTATATAGATATCCAAATAATAAGGAAACAATCCCAATTATTATGATTGGAATTCCTCCATGAACAACGATAGGTATAGAAAAAAGAATAGCGATCAAAAAACTTAAAAATCCGCCAATCATGACTTTTTTTGAATTTAAAAGACCACTTTGAGTTACTCTTTTAGGCCCTAACCTGTTTTCATCATCTGCTCCCTTTTTAAAATCAAGAGCGTCATTAATTAAATTGGTTCCAATTTGAATAAAAATAGAGGCAAGTAAGGCAAATATACTAAAAGCCCATGTTACTTTATTATCTGTAGGACGTAAAACAGAAAATGCAACCGCTGTTGCAACAAAAATAGGTGTAAATGCTGCAGATAATGTTTTAGGCCTTGAAGCTAAAATCCAGGGAGTTATTTTATTTGTTTTTTTTAGAGCGTTATCCATTTATCCTCACGGAAATCTTTCAAATTTATTAAAATCAGGTTTTCTTTTTTCAATGAAGGCTTCTTTTCCTTCTCTTGCTTCTTCACTTAAATAATAAAGAAGTGTTGCATTTCCAGCTAAATCAAGTAGGCCAATTTGTCCATCACAATCTGCATTTAAGGAAGCTTTTAAACAACGTAATGCAAGTGGAGAATGCTCTAACATTTCTCGACACCATTTAAGAGTTTCTGCTTCAAGTTCATCAACGGGAACAACATGATTTACTAACCCCATTTCTAAAGCCTGTGTTGCATTATACTGACGACATAAATACCAAATTTCTCTTGCTTTCTTTTGTCCTACAATTCTTGCTAAATAACTGCTTCCAAGACCACCATCAAATGAGCCCACTTTAGGTCCTGTTTGTCCAAACTTCGCATTATCTCCCGCAATCGTGAGATCACATACAACATGAAGGACATGT
>NZ_JBIPMD010000048.1:0-17495 GCF_044369315.1 Silvanigrella sp. | reverse complement strand
TTGTAAGCTCAATCGCCCCTTGCTTGAATTCGCTTGTATACCTTCTTTTGGTTAACACCATTTCAACACCTCTTTCCTATAAGTTTTTTTCGGATCTGGGTGTCTACTTTCTTAGGGGAGGATCACTAAAACTTATATTTCTAAAAACATTTTCTAATTTTTCTTTGTTTGCTATTTCAATTTTATTAAGAGCGATATCTATAATTTCACCAATATTTTTTTCTTCTTTTTGCTTATATATATCTTTAAAATGACAACCTTTTGGTAAAATAAATTTTTCTTTTTCCAAGGCATTTTTTATTTTTAATTCATTCCCAGCAAATTGTTTTTTATATTCATCATATTTTTCATCATAGGTATCAGATATATATTTTATAAATAGCATTGTTAAAACATAGTTTTTATACTCGCCCGCATCAACAACCCCACGAAATGTATCGCAAGCATTCCATAAAATAGTATTTATTTCATCTTGAATAACTTTATTCATATTTTACCTTTAAACATAGCACCCATTTTATTGATACCCATTTTTTTATAGCAAATAGAATTCATTTTTGCATCTATAAAGTCATTTATTGTTATTTTATTATAAATTGAACAAAATCAGATTAAATAGGAATTATTATTTAAAATCATCGAAATCTTTTTTTAGAATTTTTATTTTACCTTCTTTAAAAATGGATTTTAAACCTTTATTAAAAGCATTTACTTTTAGGTCAAAATTTTTTGATTTTTTAGAAAATGCAATAAATAATTTATGTCTTGTTATCTCAGGTTCAAGAAATTCTAGATTTTTTAAATTATCAACAAGTGTTTGATTATTTCTGATATGAAATTTCGCTACATTTTTATCTGTGAAAACGAGATCAACTTTTCCTAGCGCTAAATTTAATAAGTTTAACTTATCAGATGTAGCATCAATTTTAACTAAATCATTTCTAGTATCAAAAATTTCTTCATTTTTATAGCCACGACAAATTCCAAATTTAAAAATTTTAAGAAGATCATAAGTTTTATTCAAATCATTTTTATAAAATTTATAATTAATTTTACTTTTATCGCTTTTTTTATATAAAATCCATCCGTACTTTCAAAAAAAGAGTCTGAATAAATGAATTTATCTAAAATAGATTTGTCATAATATTTTGGCATAATTCCATCAATCCCATCTACGGACTTTTCTGCCTGATCTAAAGCCCTTGCCCAGGGCATAAATTCTAGCTTTAAAGTATATCCTTCTTTCTTTAAAGCAGAACGTATTAATTCTGATATAAATCCTTGTTTCTTTAAATTTGATCCTACATATGGCTCCCATTCTAATGTAACTAATTTTATTTCTTTGTTTTCGGCATAAACAATTAATGATAATTGTAGTAAATATAATATTATTATCTTCTTAAATAAAGAAATAAAAATCATAATATTAAATCCCATAAATATAATAATAGAATCTGTTTTTTATCAAATATATGATGAGAGCAATAAAACCTCTGTCATGCTCATACCTAATCTTTTTACAACTTCACTAGCTTCGACACCTTCAAGTAGTAATTTTTTAGCATCTAAATATTTTTCATTTTGAATTTCTTTAAAAATTTCTTCAGGAGGAACAGAAGAATCAAATAATTTTAATATTTTGTGAGCTTTTTTAGATGAAATGAGTAATTTTTCATTTAAAATTTCTGCATCTTTCATAATTTTTTCGAGAGCCATACTTCTCATATTTAAATTAGAAATATTTGCTTCAAGAATAATTTCAGAGTGTTTATCTACTTCTATTAAAACACTATTTATTTTTTTTGTTACATCTTCCCATTCTGCATGAGCTTCTGACCCAATAACCATAAGTTTATTTAGGGTTTCGCTTGCTAGTTTTTTTGCTTGGCTTACTTCATGAGTTAATGCGGATTGTATTTCTATCAATTGCCCTCGTTCTGCATCAAGAATGGCAAATTCTTTATCTCGTTTTGTCTTGCCACTTTTTAACCATTTTAAGCATAAAAAAAAGAACAGTGTTTGAAAGATAAAAAGAACAAAACCTATGCATAAAAGCAATGCAATGTAGTTCATTTATTTTACTCCATTGCTATTTAAATAATCCTCTAATATAGTTTCATCCACTGAATCCAAAGTAAGATTTTCACAAAGTATTTGAAACTTTGTTCCTCTTTTTAAAATTTCTTCAGAACTTAATACCCGTGACAAAACTTGAAAAAATGTTGGAGCTTCTGTGTGCTTATATTCAACTACTCTTGATTTTCTTGACCAATAATCCGGAATTTCAACCCAAATTCGTAATAGAGTACCTTTTTTAAATTCGGATAAAGATTGAAAAAGAATTCCTTTTGATGATATTCCAATACTTTCAGAAATAAACATTTTATCTGCTAAATTTGAAATTTTATATTCACAATATCTGATTGGAATTTTTTTTGTGATTAGCTTTAAATCAAAAGGAGTAGGTAAAGGAACAGCACTCGCGCCGGCTTGACTAATTTCCTCAATATCATCAATCGTGAGGTTTTTTTGCATAATTTGGAAGACCCCATTTAGATATGATAAAAAGAATCAAAATTCAGTTTAGTTACTTTACAAATATTTTATCAATTTTTTCTTTCATCGTCGCTGCATTAAATGGTTTCACTATATAATTACTGACACCACTTTTTACAGCTTCCACAATGTTATCTTTATCTGCTTCGGCTGTTACCATAAGAAATGGAAGCCCTTTGATACGTTCGTCCTTATGAGCTCTAACCGTTTTTAAAAGCTCAATACCCGTCATATTTGGCATATTCCAGTCACTAACAATAAACTCAATAGCAGGATTTATCGCTAGAGTATTTAAAGCAAGTTGCCCATCTTCTGCCTCAACAATATTTTGATAACCTAGTTGCTTAAGAACACTTTTTACAATTTTTCTCATAGTTGGAAAGTCATCCACAACTAAAATAAGAGAATCTTTGTTTATAGGTTTATACTTTCCCATTGAAAAACTCCTTCATAACTAAACACTATTCTTGCAAAAGATGCCTCAACTTTAACTTCATTTTCTGCACAGCCTGAGTATGAAGCTGAGAAACTCGGGATTCTGTTACATCTAATATTCGGCCAATTTCTTTTAAATTTAAGTCTTCATAATAATAAAGACTCAAAACTAATTTTTGTTTCTCTGGCAATTCTTCAACTGTTTTCATAATAATATCGCGGACTCCCTTATTTTTCAACTGCATAAAAGGGTTTTTTGAATTTGGATTCTCTAAGCAATCAAGTAGAGATTTTTTGTCACTTGAATGAGTTTCTCCCAATTCTTCTAAACTCATCATCGAAACACGAGTTCGTCCCATACGCTCTTGGTATTCTTCTATAGGTACTTCTAAAAAATTAGCGACCTCTCTTTCCGTAGCTGGTCTTCCAAATTTATGTTCTAATTCTAGTTTTGCTTTATCTTCTTTTTTGTTACTTTCTCGTACACTTCTTGGAACCCAGTCTTGATTTCTTAACTCATCTAGCATAGCCCCACGGACACGAAATTCTGCATATGTTTTAAATTTATTATCTCTACTTGGATCATACTTATCAATGGCATCCATTAATCCTATAACACCAGCAGAAAATAAATCGTCTAAATCAATATTTGAAGGCAATCTTGCTGCAATTTTTTGTGCAATATATTTAATTAAAGGAGCATAATCCATTATGATTTGATTCCTCATAGGATCGCTCGTTAAAGGAACAGCTCTTGTTTGGTTTTGTGGAACTCTCTTTTGCTTCTGCTTTGCATCAGAATCATCTAATACTAATTTTTTTTGTGCAGCGCCTGAAAATCCCATTGTTCCTCCAACAAATCATAAAATAGATTTATTTATATCCAATGATATCTGGTGAATTCGCAGCAACCATTTTTCTCCAAAAAAACTGCATTGTTCCTTTAAGTTGCCCGACAGTTCCTTGTGTAATAATCTGTCTTGAAATATCTCTTAATCCTTGGGATGCAGCTGAAAAAGGATATCTTTGAACATAAGGAGTCCTTTCTCTAACAGAATTTCTTACGGATTCATCAAAAGGGATATATCCAAGATATTCTACTCTAACCTGTAAATATTCATCTGAAAGAGTTGATATTTTATCGTATATTTTTTTTGCTTCTACATCATTTTTAGCCATATTTACAATCAGTTTAAATGAATTTTCGGCTGTTGTTTGAGAGAGAATTTTAATACTCGCATAACAATCTGCTAAACTTGTTGGCTCTGGTGTTACCACCATAATGACTTCAGCAGATGACGATGTCCAATATTGAACGTTTTTAGAAACTCCTGCTGGAGTATCTATTAATACAACATCAAACTCTTCATCTAAGGATTCTATTTGATCTAACAGCATTAGTTTTTGCAATTTATCTAATTCTGGAACCCTCATAACCCCACTAGAAGAAGGAATAATTCTTACACCTTCTGCCCCTGTCATAATAATATCTTTAAGATGTCTTTCTCCACAAAGAACATCATCTAATGTAAATTGAGGTCTTAAATTTAAAACTACATCTAAATTTGCTAGACCAAAATCTCCATCAATTAGTAATGTTCTCATTCCCATTCGAGCCATGCATAGCCCTAGATTTGCCGTGGTCAAAGTTTTTCCAACACCACCTTTACCACCAGAAATAGCAAGAACAGTTGGTATTTTAGGTTGAAACTTTATATTTGGTGCTAATAAAGTATTATCTTTTTGCACATTTCTCATTAATTCTCTTAAACTTGAGGCTTGATCAAACACATTATCCCCCAAAAATAATATAAATTATTTAGAGTTTTAAAAGTCTTTCAACAACTCTTTCTTTAGATGCTATTTCAATATCTTCCGGTACTCTCTGCCCTGTAGTAAAGTAACTTAAAGGAATTTTATTTTGAATGCTGCTATTTAATATTTCGCCAAAAGCCCATGATTCATCTAGCTTTGTGAAAATCAAACTTGAAGGAGATAAAAATTTAAATCCTCTAATTGTTTCATCAATATCTCTTTGTTTCATTGTGCAAGAAAGAACTAAATGAAATTCTATCGGTAAAGGAGCTTCTGATAATCTTTTTAAAGATTCCATTTGATCAGAAAAGCGAGCGCTTCTGCCTGCTGTATCAATTAAAATATAATCATAATTATTGTGTTTTGTTATATAATTTAATAATTCATTTTTATCAGAAACATCTGCAAAAGGGCAATCTAAAATTTTAGAATAGACTCTTAATTGATCTGAAGCGGCAATTCGAAAAGAATCCATTGAAATCATTTCGACAGATTTTCCATCATTTATTTTTAACTTGGCTGCAACTTTTGCTAAAGTTGTTGTTTTACCTACCCCTGTAGGACCAACAAAACAAATTACTTTTTTTCTGTTTTGATCTATTCTAAATGGACCTGTTACTTTTAAATATTTAAAAATAAATTTAATTGCAGAACTTAAATAAAAATCTTTGGTCTTTTCTGATGAATTTATGAGCTCTTCTTTAGTTTTAGGATCATCTAAACTAATAAGCCATGTAGTAAGTTGATTTATAAATCCTTCTGAAACACCAGCACTTCTAAGTCTTATTCCAATATCCGTAATATTAGAATTCGCACTTTCTGATGATTGTTTGTATTTTTCTCTCATGATATCATGCAGTAAAACTTTTATCTCTTGCATTTGTTCCGTGATATCCATTTGCGGTAATGATTCTATCTCTCTCCTTACTTTTGTAATTTCTGACTTTAACATATTCATATCTTCTGCTGAAGAATCTTGTGAATCATGATAAGAATTATTTTTAACAACTTCTTTTGCAAGTAAACGATCTTTAGCTGGTTCTTTATTTAAAGCATTTGCTAAAGAACGAGCCATATTTCTCGTTTCTGGATTTAAATTTGATAAAGTTGGAGTTATTAAAGAATTTCTATATTTACCTGGATTACCTTTAACTACTGTTGTTTCATTTTTTGATTTTATTTTTGGAAAATCGACTTTCGGAAGATTTGCTGCCGATTTTGGATTTATTACTTTACCATGCATTGTTGCACTTAGCGTTGCTGTTACTTCATAAATTCTACAATTTTTTTCTAATTCTTCTGAATATACCTCTTTTTCTTTTGTAGAAAGAATGACAGCATCTCTTCCAAGTTCAAGTTTCACAAGTTTTATAGCGTCCTGTAAGGAAAATGATTCAAATCTTCTAATTTCCATTTTAGATCCTTCAAAAACAATTATTCAATACAACTTAAGTAATTAATTCTAAATTTTTAATATTTACATCATGAGGTATTTCATCAAAAGATAATACTACCAACTGTGGAATATATCTTGAAACAAGTTTTTGAAATGCTTGTCTCATTCTTGCACTTATTAATAAAATGGGTTGTGTTCCTTCTTTATCAAAAATTTGAATTCCTCTTAATAATTTTTGCAATATATCTTGAGCATTTTTTGCATCTAAATTTAAGTAACTTGTTCCATTCTCAGTTGTTACTAAACCACCAGATAAAATATCTTCAATTAATCTATCAAAAGTAACAACCACAATTTCATCCTTTTCATTCATATACTTTTGTATAATATTTCTTCCTAAACTCTTACGACACATTTCAGAAAGAACATCAGGATTTTTAATTATTCTACAGTGATCTGCTATGCACTCAAATAGGGAAAGAATGTCTCTAACCGACACATCTTCACGAAGCAGGTTTTGCATGATCTTAACAACTTCTCCTAAAGATAATCGATCAGATTGCATAACTTCGTCTACTACTTTAGGATTTGACTCTTTGAGTTTATCAATAACATACTGCATATCTTGTCTTGTAATTAGTTCAGCAGCATGTTCCTTTAATACTTTAGTAATGTTAGTTGCAATTACAGTGGAACAATTTACAACAGTATATCCCCTAAATACGGCTTCATCTTTATCTCTCTTATGAACCCAAATAGCAGGAAGACCATAAACAGGATCTTTTGTGATCTCTCCTGCAATAGGCAATTCAACACCACCTGGATCCATAGCTAAAAAGTAATCCACCATTAAATTTCCTGAAGCTATTTTGTTACCTTTTAATAATATTTGAAATCCACCAGGCTCTAATTGTAAATTGTCTCGCAATTGAACTTGTGGAATAATAATTCCCATTTCTTGTGCAAATTGTTTTCGAATTCCTTGAATACGATCTACTATTTCACCATCTTGCGCAGGATCAATTAAGGGAACTAAACCATGCCCAACTTCAATTGCAAGCATATCTATTTTCATTAAATTATCTAAACTATTATTTTCTTTCTCATCTTTTTTACGTTCATCTGCATCTTTTAAACTTTCATCAACTTGTTTTCTATTAGAAATCCATTGAGATGACATTCTTCCAAGAAAAACTAATAATGATGACAAAATAAAGAAAGGAATTTTTGGAAACCCAGGAATAATAGCCAAGAAAAAAATCAAACCTGCTGCAATATAAAATGCTTTCGGGTGAATCCGAATTTGATTTAAAACCTCAGCACCTAAATTTCCTTCACTTGTTGCTCTTGTTACGATAATACCCGCAGCAGTAGAAATCATAAGAGCTGGAATTGCACTAATTAATCCATCTCCAACAGCAAATAATGTAAATATAGATGCTGATTCCGATGGACTTAAACTATGCATTAAAACACCAATAGCAAAACCAACAATTATATTTACAATTGTTATAATTATTCCAGCAATCGCATCACCGCGAACAAATTTACTTGCACCATCCATGGCACCATAAAAATCAGCTTCTTTTTCAACTGCTTTTCTTCTTTTTTTTGCTTCATCTGCATTAATATGGCCTGCATTTAATTCAGCATCAATTGCCATTTGTTTTCCTGGCATTGCATCCAAAGTAAATCGCGCAGCAACTTCAGCAACGCGTCCAGCACCTTTTGTAATTACAATAAAATTAATCACCATTAAAATTACAAATATGACAAAACCGACAACAAAGTTGCCCCCAACAACAACTTTTCCAAAAGCTACGACAAGATTTGCAACATCTCCATCCGCCCCATGTAAAAGAATATTTCTTGTTGTCGCTACATTGAGAGATAATCGAAATAATGTCGAAATAAGTAACAATGTAGGAAATACACCAAACTCTAATGGCTTGGTAATATAAATGCTAACCATTAAAATAATGAGAGCAATTGAAATACTTATTGCCAATAAAAAATCTATAAAGAAGGATGGCAAAGGAAAAATCATCATTAAAATGGTTCCGATGATAATACCTGCCATTACGATATCTGGACTTCTAGATAAAAAACCTGGTGATTTTATTATTCCGCTATCAGACATTGATGTCTGGGCTTTAGCCATAATTTATTCCTCAAAATCTCTCAAAATATTTTTTCCCACGCATTTGATAAATATATTTAATTACTTCTATGATTGATTGATAAAGTGTCTGTGGAACTTCTTGACCCACTTTTACAGTTTTATAAAGAGTTCTTGCTAATGGTTTATTTTCTACAATCATTATATCATTTTGTTTTGCAATTTCTCTTATTTTAAAAGCAATTAGATCTTGTCCTTTAGCAACAACAATTGGTGCATGCATTCCTTTAATATAACGTATGGCAACAGAAAAATGCTCTGGATTTGTTAAAACGAAAGTTGCTTTAGGAACATCTTTTAAACTTTTTCTCATGACAAGATCTCTTGCCATTCTTTTTCTTTGTGATTTTAAAAGAGGATCACCTTCATGTTTTTTTACTTCATCTTTTAACTCTTGTTTCGTCATTTTCATATCATTATTTATTTTCCAGAAATTATATGAGAAATCAGATACTCCAATAAAAACGCCTGCTATACACATAATATATAATAAATGAAATATAGATTTTCCTAGTTCTTTCATAAAATCAATGTTATTAAAAAAATAGTCTTCACTCGAATTTGAAATTTCTGATTTTAAAATAAAATAAATTAAAATTGTTAATATAGTACATTTAAATAATATTTTTAATGTTTCAAAAATAAAAGATGAACTAAATAACCTGCTAAAACCTGAAATTGGATTTATTCTATTTATGTCAAAAATAATTTTTTTCCAAGACCAATTAAAACGAGTGATTAATAACCCAAAGAGCGATGGAAAAACGGAACATATGAAAATAATAAACAATAAGTGTGGCAAAACTGGAGTTATAGAATAATAAACAACTTTAACTAAACTTGAATAATCCACAAAGTATGCAGGAAATCCTTGCCATGATCTTTGAAAAACTAATCTAAAACAACTTAAAAGATCATTTATAGAATAATAAAAATATGTTGTAAATATAATCAAGGTAACACAAGCGACAACTTCTCTTGGATTTGCAATATTTCCTTCTTCTCTAAATTGAGAACGCTTTTCTTCTGTTGCATCTTCTGTTTTGTCTTGAAAATCTTTATCTTCTCTATTTTCCATTATTTCCTAACTCACTATTTATGGAGAATTCGTTGGCACAAATACTCTACGCATAGACTCAAACCAGGCGACTTCTTTTTGCATTCCATAATTTCCTAATACGCTTAAATATGATGTAATTGTTAAAAATAAAACAACCATTGCAATAATAAAACTTATGGGAAAACTAATAATAAATACATTTAAAGAAGGTAACGCTCTATTTAATAATCCTAAAGAAATATTTATTAAAATTTGAACAGACATTAGTGGAGCAGCAAGCCTTAGCCCTAAAACAAAAGCTTCATGAGCAATATTTAATGCTACTTTTGCCAAAGCAGAAGCATTTGCAGTAGGTCCAATTGGCACAATAAGAAATGATTTATATAACCCTTCAATAAATACATGATGAATATTTAAAGTTAAAATTAAAATAATAGCAAACCAGTTCTTCATAACTGCAAAAGAAGATTCATGCTCACTTGCACCTGGGCTAAACATAGAAGCCACTTGAAATCCCATATTTATTCCCACTGTATGCGCCGCAATTGATACAGCTGCTATTACTAATTTTGCAGAATAACCAACGGCAAACCCAAAAAAAACTTCTCTTAATGATGCTAAAATTAAAGTTAAGCCACTCCATTGCAAAAGCATTTCACTTTGAAATATTCTTTCAGAAACAATAGGATAAACAAAAAAAGTAAAGGCTAAACCTAAAACAATTCTCAATCTTGTTGGAACCGCTTGTTCCCCAAAAATAGGTAAGAAAAAAAACATCGTAGTTATTCTTAAAAAAGCCATTACTGCTAAAGGCCAAGTCTTAGGATCTAATTGAATAACTGATAGAATATCCATTTTTTATTCCGTTACTTTTGTCTAGCGTATTCAGGGATTTTATCATAAACTCTATGAGTATAATCATTTAACTTTCTTAACATCCATGGAGATAAAACAACTAAAACAAGAATCATTGCTGCAATTTTTGGTAAAAAACTGAGTGTTGATTCATTAATTTGAGTTGCTGCTTGAAAAATACTAACTAATAAACCAATAATCATTGCTACACCTAGTAAAGGTAATGAAACTTCAACTGTTATGTATAAAACTGATAAAATTACATCAACTACCTGTTGATTTGTCATAATTTTTCCTTAATTAAAACTTTTTATTAGTGAACCAGCTAATAAACTCCATCCATCTACTACAACAAATAAAATAAGTTTTAAGGGCAAACTTACTACTGTAGGAGGTAACATCATCATACCCATCGCCATTAAAACGCTACTTACAATCAAATCTATAACAATAAATGGTAAATAAACTAAAAAACCTATTTGAAATGCTGTTTTTAATTCACTTATAACAAAAGAAGGAACTAATATTCTCATAGGAACATCTTCTTTAGTAGAAGGCCTATCTAATTTACTCATTTGGTAAAATAATTTTAAATCATCTGTTTTAACTTGAAGCATCATAAAATCATGTAAAGGTTTTTGTCCTGCATCTAATGCTTGTTGAGTTGTAATATCTTTCTGCATATAGGGAACAATAGCAGAATCATAAATTTTCGTTATTGTAGGTGACATTACAAAATAAGTAAGAAATAAAGAAAGAGCTATTAAAATTTGATTTGGCGGCATAGTAGGAGTTCCCAATGCCTGCCTAAGAAAAGAAAGTACAATGAGTATTCTTGTAAAAGAGCTCATTAATAGTAAAATAGCTGGTCCAAATGTTAATAAAGTTAATATAGCTAAAACTTTTAATGCAGGGACAAAATCATCTTGATTTTCTCCATTTGCAATATTTACTGAAAAAATGGGCATTTGATTTTGATTTAAATTTATTTTATTTTGTGTGTTTGCATTTTCTTTTTGCCAGTTTTTATCTATTTTATTAGGACTATTTTGAACGTTTGCATTTTCTTTTTGAGCAAAAGCATTTATGCTAATAAATAAAATTGATATGAGTATTATTTTCAGAAAGAAAAGACTTCTCATACCATCTCCTGTTAATAAGAGTTACGAAAATTAGTTAAGTGGTTTCATGGAACGAAGTTTTTCTCTTATTAAATTAGTTACATTTTCAACACTATCTCCATCATCTTCTTTCTTTTTAATTTCTTTCTTACTCTCATTTTCAAATTGATTCGCTAAATACTTAGGAAAACCTTCAGATTTATTTTGAGTAGAAGATGAATTTGGTTCCGAATTGTTATTCTTCTTTTGATTTAAATTATTAGAATTAATACTTTTTAACGCTTTTAATAAAATATCCGATTTTTTTTCAACATTCTTTTCTGATGATGAATTTTGATGCTCAACTTTGTCTAAAATAGATTTTTCATTTTTAGGCATTAAAAATTTGTCGCTAATTTGTAATTGTTTTTTTTCCTGAAGATTTTTATTTGAATAACCTCCACTTATTTCTGTCAAAAAATTGATCCCAGTCTCCGTATTTGAAACCACAATTTCTTGATCACGAATTCGCAATATCATGACTTGCCTTTTTGGAGAAATTGATAATGTCGAAATGATATCCATCATTTTTTCTGACTTAGAAATAGAAAACATTCCTCTTTTTCTGAATTTTGTTAATATATATCCTAAAAATCCAATAATTGAGACAAAAATAGTTGAAATTAAAAAAACTTTCCAAAGCTCAGAAGGCCTTCCTTGTGCTTCCATTTCTTTATTGCTTATATTTAGTGTCTTTTTATTTTCTGGTTTTTTCTTAGATATACTTTGTCCCATTAATTCTTCAAATGATGTTTGATTATTTATGTCACTTGAAGATTCTTTATTTGTTTCTTTTATATTTCTGTTCATGATATTATTTTTATCTTGGTTATTTGTATTTAAAATAATATCATCATTTTTATAAAAAGAATTTTTAATATCTTTTCTAAATTGCATTTCATCATTTTTTTTCTCAGGATATTGAATTGGTGGCACACTATTATCTAAATTATCTTGAGCATTAGAAGAATTAAAAATAAAAAATATATTTACCAACCCGAAAAACAATGACTTACTAAGCATAAAAAATTCCTTTATGAATTTTATATATTAAACACTTTCACCTGAATGATTTTCGTCCATTCCAACTCCACTCATGACATCAGTCAATCGAACTCCGAATTTTTCATTAACAACAACAACTTCTCCCATTGCGACAAGCTTATCATTTACATATATTTCCATTGGTTCGCCTGCCATTTTATCTAACTCAATAACAGAACCTTGCCCTAATTGAAGTAAGTCATTAACAAGAAGTTTTGTTCTACCTAATTCTACTGTTACTTTAAGTGGAACATCCAAAACCATTTTCATTCTTGATAAATCAATGTTTCTTAATGTGTCATCATCTTTTGTTGAAGGTGCACCACCGCCGCCACCAGATGCAGCTGGAGGTGAAGGTGATTCTTCTGCTGCTGCGGCATCCCCACCGCCACCTTCTTCTCCAGGTTCCAATCCAAAATCTTCCGGTCTAAACCCTTCATTTAAGTCAGCCATTTTAATAATCTCCGATTATTTCTGTTATTTTAATTGCTTTATTTCCCCTAATAATACCTGGAACACCTCTAAATTTATGAATACCTTCAACAACAATATCTAGCGCTTTGTCAGCGTCTCTATCCAATATAAGGACATCTCCTTTATTTAATTCCATTAAATCGCGTAAATTGATCCAACAATGTCCCATATTGCAAATTAAGTTAACACTTGTTCCCATTAGCTGAGTTTTAATTCTATTAATCCAAATATGATCAACCTCTAATTGTTCGTTTTGAAATCCAACACTTAATTTTGATTTAATTGGTTCAAGAGTAGAATAAGGAAACACTAATTTAATGGAACCGCTCATTTTTTCGAGCTCAACATCAAATGCAGTTGAAATAACGACATCGCTTGGTGGAACAATAGCAACAAATTGTGGATTTATTTCAGTTCTAGAATAAGTAATTCTTAATGGAAAAACGGGAGCCCAAGCTTTTTCAAGATCATCTACAGCTGACATAACAATACGTCTTGCTACCTTAATTTCAATTTGAGTAAAATCTTTTCCTTCAATTTTTGTATAAGGAACATCAGAACCACCAAATAAACTATCAACAAGTGCATATAGAAGTTTACTTTCAATTACCATTACCGCTGAACCTCTTAATGGCTCAATTCTTAAAATATTTAAACAGCTTGGTAAGGGGAGTGAATTCATAAATTCGCCAAATTTAATTGGCCCAGAACTATTTACACCAATATTTGCTACTTTTCTTAAAGCAGCAGATAAAGAAATTCGAAAAAGACGTATAAAACGATCATGAATAATATCTAGAGTCGGCATTCTACCGCGAATAATTCTATCTTGATTTGCAAGATCATAATGAACTATTCCAGAAGCATCAACTTTCCCACCACCTTCCGGGCCTTCCACACGACCATCAGAAACGGCATTCAGTAAGGCGTCGACTTCATTCTGACTTAATACCTGATCCATTTATTTACTCCACAAAAAATTCAGTAAAATAGACATTTTGAATAGGCCTATCTGTTACTTCATTAATTCTGTTTAAAATTTCTCTTCTTAAGTTTTCTTTTCCATTTTCTGAAATTAAAGTGAGTCGAGTTTTGCTGGTAACAGAAGATATAACAATATCTTTAATTTGTGCTTCTCTTTTTTTAAGTTCAAATCCTTGGTTCTCTCCACCTCTATATTCAATTGCAATTGCAATTCTTATAAATCTATTTTCAATTGAATTTCCTAAATTTAAATCCATTTTCGGAACCGTGAAAGTATCACCAAAATTTGCTGTTCCCTTAGGTTCTTCTTTTTTTGCATTAGGATCGTCTTTTTTTCCTTCATCTTTTTTATTAGGGTCGTCTTTTTTTCCTTCATCTTTTTTCCCGTGATCATCTTTCTTTTCATCTTTTTTATCATCTTTTTTTTCTTCCTTTTTATCACCATGAGCATCTTTTTTATCGTCTTTTTTTTCTTCTTTTTTTTCTTCTTTTTTACCATGATCATCTGCATGTGCGTCAGCAGTAGCTCCTTGAGCTGCTAATTGAACATTTTTTTTTCCTGAAATCGTTTTAAAAACAAAAAAACCACCGACTCCAAGAGCAACAAGAAGTACTCCTCCAATGCCAGCAAAAAGAACCAATCTGCTCTTTTTCTCTACTTTCTCATTAGGATCTTTAGGTTTTTCTTCTTTTTTTGCATCTTCTTTTTTTTCTTCTTTATCAGCCATACTTAATTCCTAAACTTTTAATTATAAAAGAGTGAATTTTTTATTGCCTTCTTTATGTAAGTTTGCCATAAAAATACTAAGCAGGTTTGTACTTTATGTCGCATAAACTATCGGCAATCTTTTCCAGAATATGCAATATCTGCCTGTTAATAAGGATTTAAGTTATGGAATTAAAGGAATTTGCTGAAATAATTTTATTTGGTACAAATATATCTAGTGACAAACTTTTGGATCCAAAAATACTCACTGATGAAATTCCATATAAGGAAATTATTGCACCTAAAACTCCTGGAAGACCTTTAGCTCTTCAATTCAATCAAAATTTAAATTCAAAAAAAATATCGTTTCCTAATAGAGAACAAATTGAAGATGAAATACAAAGAGGATATGTTCTTCATTTTTTTGCAAATCATGAACTTCTCGCAATGGAAATTATGGCTCTCGTCTTATTATTATTCCCACTAGCACCAAAAAATTTTAGAATGGGAATTGCAAGGACAATTATTGAAGAACAAAAACACATGTCTTTGTATTTAAAAAGAATGAAAGAATTAAATGTTACTTTCGGTGAGATTCCTGTAAATGATTTTTTTTGGAATTGTTTATCGCAAATGAAATCACCTATGGATTTTGTTACAAAAATGAGTTTGACTTTTGAGCAAGCAAATTTGGATTATTCTTTATTTTATAGAGATCTTATGTATAAAATTAAAGATTTTAAGACTGCCGAAATTCTTGAGACTGTTTATTTAGAAGAAATTGGACATGTTAAACATGGTGTAACCTGGTTTAATAGATGGAGAGATCAATCTAATTCTGAATGGAAGTCCTATACAAGTGCGCTAGATTTACCTTTAACTCCAGCAAGAGCAAAAGGTATTATTTTTGATACGGCAGGAAGAAAAGCTGCAGGATTATCAGATCAATTTATTGCTGAATTATCTGTTTTTTCCTCATCAAAAGGACGACCACCAAATATCTATTACTTTAATCCTGCATGTGAACAAGAAATTGCAAGAAAAAAAGTTGGTTTTACTCCTTCAAAATCTGTGGCAAACTTACAGAACGATTGTGCAAGCTTAATGCAATTTTTTGCTTCAAAAGATGATATTATTTTAATTTCAAAAAAACCTAGTTTATCTTTTTTAAAAAAAATACAAGATTGCGGTTATACAATCCCCGAATGGCTTGAATTTAAAAAAAATAATATTAATGATAATATTATTTTACAGAACTATATTAGTAATATTTCTCCATGGGGTTGGAGTCCAGAAAGCATCAATGTTCTTAAAAATTTAAAAAATAAACTTATTATTAAAAGTAATTTTCAAAAAGAAATTTTTGACGATAATTTTTATGAAAATAATATAAAAGAGCTTTATTCTAAAAAATTTTCAGCAACATTAATTCAAAAAATCAAGCATAATTTTATTGATTTAATTGATATTCTCCCAACTGAAAACACTCTGCCATCTGTATCATTTCATTTAAATGAAGCTTTACAAAATATAGATAAATATTTAAGCATTGAAGAAATTGAGACTGTTGTTTTAAAAGCTCCTTACGGATGCTCTGGTCAAAATATGCTCAGAGTAAAATCGAATCAACTAACGGTAGCTGAAAGCAATTGGCTTCATAAAATTTTAAAGGAACAGCATTCTATTATAATTGAACCTTGGTTTAATAAAGTAGTTGACCTGTCTTATCAAGCAAAAATTTCAGAAGAAAAAAAACATGTTGCTATAGGTATGACAAGATTTATAACCGATTCAAGAGGTCAATATAAAGCAACCTTTGTTGGCAAAAAAACCGATGACCTTTCTAAAGAATTGACAAAATTTATGTATAATAAATATTCTATTTATAGTGGAATTGAAGAAATATTACTTCAAACTTCCTTATTAATATCAACATATTTAATTCATTATAAATTTGAAGGGCCATTTGGAATTGATGCTTTTATATATAAAGATATTCATTCTAAATATGGTTTTAGATTAAAACATTTATCCGAAATTAACCCTAGATACACTATGGGAAGAGTTGCTATAGAAGTTTCTAAACGAATTCAAACAGGAGCTTTTGCAATTTGGGCTCATATTCGGATTATTGATATCTTAAAAAATGAAAAGTTTAAGTCTATATCTGAATTTTCTTCCTTCATTGATGAAAATTTTCCTATTCAACTATCAAATGATTTCAAACCACTTATAAGGGAGGGTATTTTATTTACAAATGATCCTTCTCTAGCTACTTCTGTACTAACCGTTCTTATTGTAGGAAAAAATGTTCTGAATAACTTTACAAAAGAGACAGGTTTAGAGATAATAATTTGATTTGTTAATTTTATAAATTCAATTTGGCGAATTTAATTTGAAAAAATTATTAAATTATCTTAAAATCTTTACTAAAAAACTTTTTAAAAGACCTAATTCTCGTGAAATTTTATTTATTTTAAATAAAAATATTTTTTTAAAAAAATTAGAAATTATTTTCAGAGAAGCTATTTTTATAATTAAAAATTCAAGGTTCTCTGAAAAATCAGCTCAATTATCCTACATTTCGATTCTATCCCTTGTTCCTTTAATTGCAGTTATATTTACATTTATTCACACTTTTAATGGCTTTAATAATTTTTTAAATGAAGTTATTTCTCCAATTATTACGAAACATTTTGGGAATATGTCCTCCCAATAAGTGATTTTTACAAAGCATAAATCCAGAATTAAATCTCCTTTTGAGGAGGAGATTTAAATGGAGATGGAAAATAGACTTTTAAAATTGTCAGAGCAAGTTGCTTTTGAAAGAA
>NZ_JBIPMD010000204.1:0-5862 GCF_044369315.1 Silvanigrella sp. | reverse complement strand
TTCATTTCAGACTCAGTAGCTGCGCCTACACGAATGACAGCAACACCACCTGATAATTTAGCAAGACGTTCTTGAAGTTTTTCACGATCGTAATCGGAAGTTGTATCTTCAATTTGTTTTCTAATTTGTTTAACGCGTGCTTCGATTTCAGGTTTTTGACCTTGGCCATCAATGATTGTTGTGTTGTCTTTGTCACAACGAATGCGTTTAGCAACGCCTAATTGCTCAATTGTTGTTGCTTCAAGCTTCATGCCAAGCTCTTCAGAAATAACAGTGGAGCCCGTTAAAATAGCAATGTCTTCAAGCATAGCTTTACGACGATCACCAAAGCCAGGAGCTTTTACAGCAACAATTTTTAAATTTGCGCGTAAACGGTTAAGAACAAGAGCTGCTAGAGCTTCTCCTTCAACGTCTTCAGCAATAATTAAAAGTGGTTTGCCTGTACGAACAACTTTCTCAAGAATAGGAACAAGATCTTTTAATGAAGAAAGTTTTTTATCAAAAATAAGAACAAAAGCGTCTTCGTAATTAACTTCCATTCTTTCTGCGTCATTCAAAAAATAGTTTGAAAGGTAACCGCGATCAAATTGCATTCCTTTAACAACTTCTAAAGTTGTTTCCATGCCTTTTGCTTCTTCAATTTGAATTACACCTTGCTTGCCTACTTCTTCCATAGCTTCAGCAATAATGTTTCCAATTGTCGTATCTGAATTGGCAGAAATTGTACCAACTTGAGCAATTTCATTGTGACTTGAAATCGGTTTGCTAATTTTTTTAAGTTCAGCAGTAATTTCAATAACAGCTTTATCAATACCGCGTTTTAAATCCATTGGATTGTGACCAGCAGCAACAAGCTTTACACCTTCACGGTAGATTGCTTGTGCAAGAACAGTAGCTGTAGTCGTACCGTCACCAGCAACATCAGAGGTTTTAGAAGCAACTTCTTTAACCATTTGAGCGCCCATATTTTCAAATTTATCTTCTAGCTCAATTTCTTTTGCAACAGTAACACCGTCTTTAGTAACATTTGGAGAACCGAAAGATTTATCAATAGCCACATTACGGCCTCTTGGTCCCATAGTCACTTTAACTGCGTCTGCTAGAGTGTTTACTCCAACTAGAATTTTTTTACGTGCATCTTCACCAAAATTAATCATTTTAGCTGACATGAAATTCTCCTAATGATTCCGTTTAATTTAATAAGCAAAAAATTAACCAATTACGCCAAGAATGTCATCTTCACGTAAAATAAGGTGATCTTCACCTTCAACTTTGATTTCTGTACCGCTGTATTTACTAAATAGAACGCGATCGCCTACTTTAATATCAATGGCACGAACATTGCCATCTGCAAGTATTTTGCCATTACCAACAGCAATTACAGTGGCTTCAACTGGTTTCTCTTTGGCATTGTCTGGAATGAGAATGCCGCCAGCAGTTTTAGTCTCTTCTGCTACACGCTTAACCAAAATGCGATCTGAAAGTGGACGAATCTTCATAATGAGCCTCCAAAAAGAGTGGGAAAATCCACACAAGTAAAAGTCTTAATTTAAAGGAGGATAATTGATATCCTCAAACCTTATGTGGAAAGTAAACGAGGTTTAAGATGTGTCAAGGATTTTTTTTTTAAGAGGGAAACAATCAACTAATTATCCATATTTATTATATTTTAATTCATTTTTCTCTTTATAAGAGCCCACCAAAAGCAATGACTGGAGTCTTATTTTAAAATAGGGACAAAGCTTAAATAAAATAGCACTATAATTAAAGGAGAGAATTTAATGGATGTGAATCTCTTTTAAACGAGATAATCCAATTGTCTCAATAGAAATATCTTTAGAAGACTCTTTAGAAACAGAATAAACAATTCCTTTATCATCTACAATGACGGAAACAGGTATATCTTTCTTTTTCCAATAAGAGGTAATTAACTTCCCTTTAAAAACGGATTTTTTCAATTGATCTAAAATTTTATCAGATGGATCTATCATAATTCCTAAAAAAATATTTTTCTTATTTTCAGAATATTCAAATACCTTTGAGTTATCTATAAATAACATTTTTGAACATATTTCATGATTTGTGCCTATTTCTTTATAAAATAAAAATAAAGGCATATATTCTGGATTTATAATTTTTATTTTATTTGATATTTTTAAAAAATTATTATCATCATCAAGAGGAATTCTATAATCAGCATGTTCTTTTTTGTTAGGAGAGTTGCTTATCATGATAAAACTAGAATTTTCTAAGCCAAATAATGATTGAAATTTTAATAAATAAAAAACAATTAAATAACAACAAAAAGGTTTAGTCATAAATAATTTTACCAAAAATGAATCCACATGCCTAAAGCACGCTATTCATTACATCAAAGAAAGACAGGATGCAAATAGGGGGATCTTACTCTGATGATTGGCGAACTTCTATCCCACAGGAACGCATAAATTCCATAACAAAATCGTAATCTTCATTTTTATAAGCTGTTTTAAACACAACCTGTTTTATTCCGGCAGTTATAATTGCTTTTGCGCAATCTCGACAAGGACTAAAAGTACAATATAAAGATGAATTTCTTAGATCTTGTCTAGAAGCAGCAATTGCATTGATTTCTGCATGGACCATAAAAGGATATTTGTCTGGCCTTAAATTAGGAAGTTTTGTATCATCGCATCCTGGTGGAAACCCATTATAACCAGTTGCTAAAATTCTTTTATTTTCATCAATTAGAACAACTCCAACTTGAGTTTCTCCATCATGACTACGCTTAGAAACTGCTTCTGCAATTCCAATAAAATAATCATCCCATGAAGGTCTTTGAAAAGTTTTTCTATTATCATAATTAATTTCAATTAAAGGGAAAGATTTTTTATCTTTTTTTAATTTAAAACTTGAATCACTCATAAAATAATATTTTCCTTATACTCACCAAATACTTCTCTCATCACATTGCAAATTTCACCTATACTTGCATAAGCTTTTACGGCATCAATAATATAAGGCATTAAATTATCTGTTCCCTTAGCTGCTGTTTTTAAATGAGCTAAAGAAGTTTTTACTGCATTTTGATCTCTCGTATTTTTTATATTTTTTAATCTATTGATTTGATTTTTTTCTACAGAGTTATCTATACGCAATAAACCTTCTTGCTCTTTTTCTTCAATTGAAAATTGATTCACCCCAACGATAACTCTATTTTTATTTTCTATGTCTTGTTGATATTTATAAGCGGATTTTTGAATTGAAGCTTGAACAAATCCTTCTTCAATCGCTTTTACCATTCCCCCCATAGAATCAATTTTTGAAATAATATCTAAAGCTTCATTTTCAATTCTATCTGTTACGGCCTCAACATAATAACTGCCAGCAAGGGGATCTACGGTTTCTGCAATACCACTTTCATGTGCAATAATTTGTTGAGTACGCAACGCAATACGTGCAGATTCTTCTGTTGGCAAAGCAAGGGCTTCATCTTTACTATTTGTATGAAGACTTTGAGTGCCTCCTAAAACAGCTGCTAAGGCCTGAATTGTTACCCTAACAATATTATTATCTGGCTGCTGTGCTGTAAGCGTAGACCCTGCCGTCTGGGTGTGAAAACGTAACATCAAACTTTTTGGATTTTTTGCATGAAAACGTTCTTTCATTATTTTAGCCCAAATACGTCTTGCTGCTCTAAATTTGCCAACCTCTTCTAAAAGATCTGTAAAACTATTAAAAAAGAAAGACAATCTAGGAGCAAATTCATCTACATCTAATCCCGATTTTATAGCCGCTTCTACGTAAGCAATTCCATCAGATAATGTAAATCCTATTTCTTCCGATGCTGTACTTCCCGCTTCACGAATATGATAACCGCTTATTGAAATCGTATTCCATAAAGGAACATTTTTTTTGCAGTAAGAAAATATATCAGTAATTATTCGCATAGATTGTGTTGGAGGATAGATATAAGTTCCTCTCGAAATATATTCTTTTAAAATATCATTTTGTATAGTTCCACGTAATTTATCACTTGATATACCCTGCTTTTCTGCAACTACGATATAAAGCGCTAGCAAAACAGATGCGGAAGCATTTATTGTCATTGATGTGGATATTTTATCTAAGGGAATTCCATTTAATAATATTTCCATATCAGCAAGAGTATCAATAGCAACTCCTACTTTTCCCACTTCACCAGATGCTTCGGGGCTATCGGAATCGTAGCCAATTTGAGTAGGCAAATCAAAAGCAACACTTAAACCAGTTTGTCCCTGACTTAATAAATATTTATATCTGTTGTTACTTTCCTCTGCAGTTGCAAATCCAGCATACTGTCGCATAGTCCAAAGGCTACTTCGATACATTTTAGAATGGACGCCACGCGTATAAGGATATTCACCAGGAAAACCTATTTTGTCTAAATATTTTTTATCGTCATTGGCGTTTTCTGGTGAGTAAATTTCATCAATCAAAGAGCTTGAAGCAGTAATAAATTCTGATTTACGGAGCGGATCCTTTTTATTAATAGACATTTCACAACCTCTTTTAATATCAAAATTATTTATTTTTTATCTGCCTTCATTTTAGTAATTCTACCTGGAAAATTCTCCCAATAAGTATCAGAAAATATTTGATTTAAAAGATCATCCCAACTTGGAAAATATTTTTTTTCTGCTGGATTTATAAGGGAAGCAAAGGCATCTTTACCCCAAATTAATTTACCGTTATTCGTATCTACAAGTAAAACAGAAAAACCTCCATTTATACTATAAATATCTTCTTTTGCTGCTGAACTAATCTCAGTAATTACTACAATTAAAGCTGTATCCGCATTTAATACTTTCGCAGCTAATCCATTTAAATTTTCTATCCATATTCTATCTGGAGCAAGGCAGTAAGTATAAAACTCCATGAAGTTTTTTCTTGATAAACAACTAGATGTAATTAACAATCTTGTAGATGTTTGGCTAGAATTAAACCTATCCGCCACGACCTTCATACTATCATTTAATTTATCCCAATAAGTTGGTTTTGCCGTTCCTAATGCATTTGCTACAGCAGAAAATGCATAACCATTAATATTTGGCTGTCCACTAAAAGACTGCATGACTTTGTTTTGAATTTTATTTACTAATTGATGTGTATTTATAATAGCAGGATCGATTGATGAGTATTTTGATGGATCGGGTAATAAAAATACAGGAACAGCAATAATAGAAGCAGGATTTACGGCTTCATATCCTTCTTGAATTCCGTTATTCAAAGGCTTCATAGTTTGGCACGAATAAAAAATAAATGAAAATATACAAATTGTTGCCAATTGATCCACAATGCGTTTTAAATGCATTTTACGTTTCCTTAAAATTACCCTTAACGACTTGAAAAACTCAGGGTATTAACAAAAATTAATATAACAAAAGAAAAATTCTAATAAATTATAATCTATTTATTCAATAGTTCCTTTAACTGTTTGATCGTTTTTAATATCAATTCATTATTTGAAGATGCAAGATGATCTAATATATCATTTAGTCCATCCGTTTTTGTGGCATACAAATGATATAATGCATTTCGCACAAGTCCTTGAAATTTTGCTCTTGTTGCTGCCGTACCTCCAAACCATTTTTCATACTGAGTTATGTCCATTAAAGCAATTTCTTTAACATTTAATGATAAAAAAGGCTTATGAAACTCTGAAAATTCTTTTAAAATTGGAAAATCAGTTGTTACAATATTATAAGGACAGACTTCTTGACAAATATCACATCCATAAATTGTATTCTTAAAATGAGAAATAAACTCATTAGGCACAACGTCTCTATGCTCAATGCTTAAATAGGAGAGACAACGGTTAGCGTCAAGAAAATAAGGCTTTTT
>NZ_JBIPMD010000089.1:0-11667 GCF_044369315.1 Silvanigrella sp. | reverse complement strand
ATCTAAACATTTTCTACAATCGCCACAATCTAGATTCCCTATTGGATTAATTTTATTTTGATTTAATTCAGTAATTTCTTCTAAAGGAAGATCTGTTAATAAAGTAGCAATAAAAAAAAAGCTACCCATTCCCGGCCTTATCAACATTGTATTTTTTCCAATAAATCCTAAAAAAGCTTCACGTGCATGCGCTCTATCAAAGAAAGGAATGGAATCAACAACAGCTCTGTATTGAAATTGAATATTTAAATAATTTTGTAGATTCTTTGCTATATTATTTAAATTATTTTTCAAAGTTTTATGATAATCTTTACCATAAACATATCGAGAAATTAACTTTTTTGAAATAATAGATTCTTCAGTTATCAAATTATTATGTTTATTAAAATTTTTATTTTTACTATTTCTTGTTCTATGCCCTGTTGCATAAGGAAACAAGAAAATGATTGCATTTTTTACATTAGGAAGAATTAAATTTGGATTAGCCCTTGCTTCAAAATTATTCTCTAAAAAAGACATTTCAGCATGTGCGTTCTCTGAAAGCCATAATTTAAATGCAGGAATATCTTTATCTAATATTTTTGAATGATTTTTTTCAAATGAAAATACAGCTGATGCAAAAGCACCATTTTTTTTTAATAAACCGGATATTTCATTCTTTAATTTCATGAGCTCATTCTTACACTACTTGGATCAGCATGAACAATAACATCTCCATCAAACTCAAGTTCAAGTGAATCTTCTATTTTTTCAATTATAATGTGAACCTCATTAAAAGATAATTCATCTGGTAAAGTTACATGAAAATCAAAAAAATATTTATATCCACTTTTTCTTCCTCTAAAACGATGAACATCTAAAACTCTAGAGTCCGTTTCTTTTATTATGTTTTTAGCTTTTATTTTGATTTCGTCAGAAATATCATGATCCATTAATTCATTTATACTTGTTTTTACAAGTCCAAATGCACCATAAATGACATACAAAGAAAAAACCAAAGCAATTATTGGATCTAATATTGGATTGCCAAATAAAATAACAATAAAAATGGCAATTCCACTAGCAATATTTGTGACCAAATCCACTTTATAGTGTTCAGAGTCAGCTAACAAAGCTGGACTATTTAATTTATCACCATTTTTTTTTAACATTTTTGTTACGTAATAGCTTACCATGCCAGCAAAAACAAAAAAGGCTACCTGTCTCCAATCAGCATGAAAATCTAAAGTAACATTTCCTTTTAGACTATCGTATATTTGTCTAGCACTTGAAGCAATAATTCCAATAGCACCACCAATAATCAAACAACCTTGACCTAAAGCAGCGATACTTTCTACACGGCCATGCCCATAAGGGTGATTATTATCGGGATCTAAACGAGAGAATTTTACTATTTTTCGATTTACCAAACTGACAAGCATATCCATTGTGCTATCCCATGCGGATAAAGCAACAACCATTGACCCCGTAAGTAAAAATAAAATGAGTTTTCCCAAAGCTAATACAGCAGCGCAAAGTGCCGCTGTAAGCGCGGCTCTTTGCGCTATTTTTGAATCTAAAGAATCTTTAGAATGCTCTATTTGCATAAAAACACTTCTTTCTAACTATTATTCTTTAATGTAAACTCTTTGATAAAAGGGAACACCTTTGCTTGTAAATAATTTTTGAAAAGCAGTTTCATATGGCCCACCTAATATATCTCTTGGCTGTGGCAAAGGCTCTCCATTTGCATCATCATCAGGAACAAAACTTGATTCTAACATTAATTTATTTGTTTCTATAAAATATTGCTCATGATCTGTTTTAAACCAAAAAAATCCTTTTGTAGCTAATTTTTGATATAAATTAACAATAAACTCTTTTTTTAATAATCTATTTTTTTCATGTCTATCTTTAGGCCAAGGATCTGGGAAAAAAACACAAACACCATTTAAACTTTTATCAGGAATCAATTCACTTAAAAAAGCTCTGCCATCACATATTGCAATTTTTCCATTATCTATATTTAATCTTTTTAATTTGCGCGCTGCTTTTACAACTCTTTTATAAGTAATATCTATTCCCAAAATATTTAATTGCTTATTTTGCGATGCAATTTCAAGAACATTTTTACCCATATAACATCCAATTTCTAGGACCAGTGGTTTAGTTGTATCTTTAAATAGCGTCGATATTTTTTCATTTAATTCGTTTTGAGTAAATAAATACTCGGATAAATGAATTGCTTCTTTTAGATAAGGATTCTCATGTCTATCAGGAGCGTTCTCACCTTTTCTTAAGTTATCAATAATTGTTCCAACTTTTCTCATTTATAAGAATCTTTCTCTTATTTTCAATAATTTGACAAAATAAATTCTTGCCCAGCCTTACCAACGCAGGTTGCCGAAAAGGGAAGAAGGAATCAAGGCAAATTTTAATTCTTTAGGAAAAATATGAGCTTGAAGCGAAACAATAAAAAATGGAATGTAAGAAGAGCGATCTCTTATTTTCCAGTTATTTTATTGTTATTTCCTAATTATGGCTATTCTTATAAATTTCCAGATTCCATTCCATATACACCCTATTCATCTAAAAGTACCTATTTTCACAAATCATATCCTGAACAAGAATGTACGCCTAAGGGCATGGACACGCAGACATTAAGGTTAGAGTTCTCCCAAAGAACAAAAATAATAAACGAATTTAGGGTTGGTTGGAATTATTATTCTTCATCTGAAATACCTAATTATTTAAAGCCCACGATTGGAGGAGAAATACAAGTAGCCCGCTGTTTACCTCCTGGTAAATGGGCATTTTTAGGAAAAGGAAATGTAATTGGAATTAATGGCAATATTGTTGAAGCCCTAATTAAAGGCTATGAATACAAAGCATCTTCTGCAGGTAAAATACCTATTGATTTCGTAGATACAGGGAATATGTATTGGCGCCCCATGGCGGGAGATGTCATATTTCCTGTAGAAAAAATAATAAATAAAAAACTCACAGTTAGTCCAAAAATTGAATTGTCATTTCAGGATTTATTTATAAGCGTAGATTTAAATCAATATTCTTATGAATTATCAAAACAAGGAGAAGAAATATTAAAAGATAAATTTGAAAAATTCAAAAATTTAAATGGAAAAATGCTAATAGAAGGCTTTATACTAACATCAGGAAATCGAGAAGAATTACGTATAGAAAGTTTAATGAGAGCTCAATCTGTTTCTAAGTATCTTGCGAATACTTTTAATATAAATGAAAATCAAATTATTTCTATTGGATATGTAAATGATTGGATTCAATCAGGAATGCAACCCGTTAAAAGCTGGCCAAATAAAGAAATGACTCATGGTATTGTTTTACGAATGATACCAGAATCGAATTAAAAATAAAATAAATTAACGCATTCTATTTAATACATCTTTACTCTTAATAGTACCTACTTGTGGAATTCCAATCGCTTGTTTAACAGTAAGTTCTTTAATTCCACCTAAATCATCTGCCTTTTTTTGGATATCAATATTAAAATCTGAAATTGTATATAATTTACAATTTTCTAAAAAGAAAAATCCTTCATGAAAGGAAACAACTTTTCTATCAAGTTTGCCGCATAATACTTTTGCAGATGGAAGACCTGCTTTAATTTCTGTTTCAGGAATTACCATAACAGATTCATCACTTTTCTTTTTTACAATAATGGGTTCACCGGTTGGAAATCTATTTAAAATTCGAGGCTGCAAAGAAAAAATAGGCTTACTTTTATCAGTAAATAAAGAAATATCATTAAAATTTTTAAACAATCTTTTTTTGCAAGAATCTATAAAATAATAATTTATACTATCTGTTGTAACAACCCATTTTTCGTATTTTTGGCAAATAGAATGAAATAAGCCATCAGAGTTTCTTGTATAATCATTATAATAATCATCAGAAGTATAATTATTTCCAATAGACATCATTGCATATACATTAGCAGATAATGAAACAATAGATTTTCTTTGATCTTGAATAAGATTATTTGAAACTTCAGGATCATTAATTAACATTAAGTTACAGTTTTTTACATAATAAATAAGATCTACATAAGTAACTACCTTATGATTTAATATTTTACATGCTTCTTGTTTCGTTTTTATATTAGAAATTAATTTTTCGTTATTATTCAAATTTACTAATGACTTTTTCTCATTTATTGCTTCATCTTCATCAGCATGAACCTGAAAAACAAATAAATTTAATAATAATATAAAACTAATATAATAAAAAATTTTAAATTTACGACTCATTTTTTTTAAACTTATAAAGTAATACAAAAATATTCACCAATCTTTTTTAAGTCTGCCAATTCATTTAGCAAATGTTATTGCAAAAAATTTCGATTCCATTTAAAATATTCAAGCTCATGCTAATAATAGGAGGTTAAGTGCAAGCATCAAGTATCGTATCATTGCATGAAATCCATCACTCTTTTTTACAGAATAAACCTGTACTAAACGAGTTAAACCTTGAAATACAAAAAGGAGAATCACTTACTATTCTTGGGCCTGGAGGCTCTGGAAAAAGTACTCTTTTAAAGGTTATATTAGGTATCATAAAACCGCAATCAGGTTCTGTTCATGTCCTTGGCAAAACGATAAATACTCTTAAGAATGACGAAAGGTCCAAACTTTTCAAAAAGATGGGTATGGCTTTTCAACAAGGAGCTCTTTTTGATTTTATGACTGTAAGAGAAAATATCCTTTTTGCAATGGAAAATATGACAGATTTCAATAAAGAAGAACGTGAAGCAAAAGTAAAAAGCTTTTTAGATCAAGTTTTACTGAGCTATGCTGCCGATAAAATTCCAAGCGAATTATCTGGAGGGATGCGAAGAAGAGTTGGTTTTATTAGGGCTTTAGTTACAAACCCTGAACTGGCTTTATTAGACGAACCAACAGCGGGTTTAGATCCCGTAACAACTACAATTGTTATTGATATGATTCATAAAATTGGAAATAATATCGGAACAACCATGATCAGTGTTACTTCTAATATTGATGTTGCCTTTCGTTTTGCACCAAATGTAGCTATTTTAAAAGATGGAAAAATAATTGGAAAAGGCACAAAAGAACAATTATTAGAAATGAATGATCCCTGGATAACAAATTTCTTGACTATCAGAAAACATAATTTTTAGAGCGAAATTTAAAATTATATTTTTTTGTTAATTAAATAAAGAAAGAAACATGAAAAAAGATTTGGAATATCTCACATGCTATGGAGTAAGAACACATAATTTAAAAAATATTAATTTAAAAATCCCTTTAAAAAAATGGATTTCTATAACTGGTGTCTCTGGAAGTGGTAAAAGTAGCTTTGCTTTTGATACCATTTACTCGGAGTCACAACGCCGTTTTTTAGAAACTTTGGGTACATATGAAAGACAATTTTTACAAGGATTACCTCAAGGAGAATTTGATGATATTGAAAACATACCTGCTGCAATTGCATTAAAACAATCAAATAAAACCGGTGATCCAAGAAGTGTTATTGCTACAGCATCAGATGTTGCAGAACCACTTCGTACTTTATTTATATCTTTAATGGAACCCTCCTGCACGACATGCGGATCACCTGTTAAAATGAGTAAAGCAGAAGAATTAACTCAATTTTTAAGTGATCCAGATAAAAAAAAATCAAATGAAAACTATTTGATTTCTGTACCATTTGTAATAATGAACAAAAAAGTAGCTCAAGACTTACTTGTAGAAGGCTATTCAAGAATTTTAATTGACAAAAATATTGTAATTATAGAAGACTTTTTAAGTAACTTAAAAAATCATGTTTTTCCATTAAACATAGAAATTGTTTTAGATAGAATTTCTAGTGCATTAGAAATTACGGAAATAGAAAACCGTGTTGAAACCATTTGGTCACAAGTGAAATTTTCTCCTAAATTTTCTTTTATTAATCTCAATAAGCTAGATAAATCTAACGTTATTTCTCAATTTAGTAAAAATTATCATGTACAACCTTTTTGTAATAAATGCCAAAGTCAAACAAATATCATTCAATCAAAAGATCTGGATTGGCAATCTGTTTTAGGAGCTTGTAAAGCATGTAATGGATTAGGCAACATTCCTGTTTTAGATGAAAATAAAATTATTCCAAACCAAAAACTATCATTAATTTCTGGAGCAATTAAACCATGGACATCGGATACTTTTTCTTGGATGCAAGAAGAACTTTTACGAGCTTGCAAAAAAAGAGGGGTTAAAATTCAAGACCCCTACGAAAGCTTATCTAAAGAAACAAAAGAATGGATTTGGAAGGGTGAGCATTCAAACAATAAAAAACAAAAAAATGATTTTGTTTCTATTCATGAATTTTTTGATGTTTTAGAACAAGAAAAATATAAGAGTACTTCGAGAATATTACTCGCAAAATATAGAAAGTATATTTTATGTCCCGAATGTGAGGGCGCTCGAATAGGAAAGTCTGGAAAAAATGCCATATGTTTTGGTAAAACATATTATAATATATTTCAGTCAGAAATAAAAGAAACTCTGGATTGGCTTATCAAATTAAAAAAAGAAAAAAAATTTGAAAAATTAATTGACTCTATTCCTGAAATTTATAACGAAGCTTTAAAAAAAATCTCTTTATTAAATAAACTTGGTTTAGGCTCCGCACAATTATTTCGAAGATGCAAAACATTATCGGGAGGAGAGTACCAAAGAGTTTTGCTTACAAGAGTAATTGGAAATGGTTTAACCGATGCTCTTTATGTATTAGATGAGCCCAGTATTGGTTTAGGTAAAAATGAAATTCCAACTTTAATTTCCTGTATCCAAGAATTAAGAGATCTTGGAAATACAATTATTATGGTAGAACACGATAAAGATCTCATTTCCGCTTCCGATGAAATATTTGAATTTGGACCTGGCGGAGGGAATGAAGGAGGAAATTTACTACCTATCATAAATAAAACTCCAGCATCTTTTAAAACAAAATTTAATATTGAAAATAATCAAGTTACAAAAAAAGAAATAAAAAATGAAAGAATTTTTAATTCTGATGAATCAATTTATTTAAAAAACTTTAACGCATTAAATTGTAACTCTGTTAACTTAGAAATATTACTTAAAAAATTAAATGTTTTAACAGGCCCAAGCGGTGCAGGAAAATCAACAATAATTCATTTCGGACTTGAGTCGGCTTTAGAAAAATTAAACAGTCATAACTTAACATCAAATAACACCCCTGATTATGACTCAAAAATTGGGACTTGGGAAAATATCATTACTCCAAAAGATTTTTTTTCTGGAACAGATTTAATTAGTGTAGAGCAAAAAGCATTACATAGAACATCTTCAAGCGTTCCAGCAACTATACTTGGCTTAATGGATCTTTTAAGAAAAAACTTTGCATCTACAAAAGAAGCAAAATCTTTGGGATTTAATTTATCTGATTTCTCATTTAATGGTTCTGGTGGTTGTGAAACTTGCAATGGAAAAGGTATAATTCAAGAAGATTTATTTTTTCTTGGCGAGGTTGAAAAAACCTGCCCTGAATGTAACGGAACAAGATATCGCAATGATGTTTTACAAGTGAAATGGCTTGGAAAAAATATTTATGAATGGCTTTCAACAAGCCTGAATGAATGTAAAATAAAATTAGGGAAACTTCCTGGCTTTGGAAAACCCATTGCACTTTGCTGTCAACTTGGCCTAGGACATATTCCTTTAGGAATGCCTACAACCTCGATGTCTGGAGGAGAAGCTCAGAGGCTAAGAATATGCGCAGCACTTTCTAAATCTTCTAAGAAAATATTTTGTATACTTGATGAACCAACAAGAGGACTTTCAGAAAAAGATATTGGAGATCTTTTAGAATCTTTAATTCAACTTTGCACGGAAGGCCACACGTTTGTTATAGTTGAGCATCATGAATTATTTCAAAATCAGGCACACCATTTGATCAAAATCGGACCTGGAAGTGGAGCTCAGGGTGGGAAAATTGTAGAAAGGTTATTGTCGATTGCTAAATGACAAATAGCATGAGTATTATAATCCGTGTTATTAAAATAAAGTTATTCAGGGAAAAATAAAATGTTAAAATCAATTTTAGGAAACACCACTAAACAAATTAATGTAATTAAAAGAATGAGCGGTGAAAAATTTGTGGAGAAAATTTATGGCGAAGACGCCATGAAAGTCTTTTATGGGAGTGCCGCTGGAGCTGCCTTCACAGAAAAATTTCTTACAAATAAATGGATAAGTAATATTTATGGTGCTTATAATGACTCTGGAGCAAGCAAACATAAGATTGAAGAATTTGTTAACTTAATGGGAATTAATGTTTCTGAATCCGAAAAAGATATATCAGAATATAATTCTTTTAACGATTTTTTTGCTAGAAAACTGCACCCAAGAGCAAGGCCTATTAATAGAGTAGCGACAGGAGTAAATTCACCTGGCGACGGTCGTTTGCTTGTTTTTCCTAAAATTACTGATTCCACATTATCTTATGTTAAATGGGCGCCCATAAAACTGATAGAACTTTTTAATGGCAATGAAAGCCTCGCAGAAAGATATAAAAATGGATCATGTGGAATATTAAGATTATGTCCTTCAGATTATCATCGTTTTCATTTTCCTGTATCAGGAAAAGCAGGTATCACCAAAACAGTGCCAGGTCTGTTACATTCAGTGAATCCCTATGCATTAGAACATAAAATTTCTGTTTATTGTTTAAATAAAAGAACTATTTGTGAACTTGATTCTGATAATTTTGGAAAAGTGTTACTTATGGAAGTAGGAGCCTTGTTTGTTGGAACGATTGTTCAAACTTATAGACCTGGAATGCAAGTAGAAAAAGGGGACGAAAAAGGTTTCTTTAAATTTGGCGGCAGCACTTGTATTTTCTTTTTTGAACATGGAATAATGAAATTTGATGAAGATCTTATTCAGGCTTCAAATGAAGGTTTTGAAACTCTTGTCCATATAGGCGAAAAAATAGGTACATTATCAGAAGGAAAAGTGGATGCAGAACGCTGATGTAAAACATCAAATAGTTCGTGACTTAAACTTTAGCTTTAATGATCTTGAATTTTTAACAAACGCCTGCTTCCAAACGAAAAATTATTTAAGCAATTTTCCCCAAGTATTCAAAGAAGAGCTTAGGGATTTTTTATTTTTAATAAAATATAATAATAAAGTAGCATCATTTTGTTCTCTGTTTCCATTTTCATTCCAGTTAAATGGCGAAAGAATAAGTGCGTATTGCATTGGAAGCGTTTGCACAGATCCTAAATTAAGAAAATTAGGATTAGCAATGAAAACAATTCAATTAGCCGAAAAAAAGGCGATTGAAAACGCGGCTGATTTCATTTTTTTATTTGCCGACAATAATAAACTTTATAATAAATTAAACTATATTTCTTCTGGAAAAACTTTTTTAGCACAAATAAGTTCTAGTTTAGTTAATAAAACATCCTTAAATAACTACAGATCACTAATTAATAAATGCAATGATATAAAATCAGAAACTTTAAAATTAAATGTAATTGCAAAAAATAACTTAAAAGATCTTTTAAATATTGAAAAATCAAAAATATGGCAATTTATTGTATGTCATGCCCCATTTTCTGAGTGCATTTTATCCTATCTAGAATTTTGTGATATATTAAAAATCAAAAATATGAAAATGTATTATATTACAGAAAATCAAGACATAATGGGTGTTTGTTTTTATAACAAGGGAGATGATTTTCAAAATGTAATACATTCTTCCTATTATAAAGATAGAAAATATGCATTAATGTTAATTCAAAATATATTTGAAGAAAACAAAGAAAAAGATATCTTATTTTTCCCAGGCACCTATTTTTCAAGCTTCGAAGATATTTTTGAATATGTTTATATTCCTTCTATGTCAATAAAAAGTTTAAATGAGAAAAAATTTCCTATCCACGCCCTAGATAATTTATGCAGTAAAAATTCAATATTTGTAAGTAGTTTACAAGGCACTTAATCTCATATTATTATAAAATAAATACTATGAGAGGTATAATATGGAAGAAAAAATTGAAAATGACACGTCCATCCAAATGATTGTCTTAATGACACCAGATATGGTGAATTTTTCAGGCAAAGTTCATGGTGGTGCCATCTTAAAACTTCTTGACCAGGTTGCTTATGTTTGCGCCTCTCGATATGCAGGAAATTATGTAGTTACACTTTCTGTTGATCAAGTTTTTTTTAGACATCCTATTCATGTTGGAGAATTGGTATCTTTTTTTGCAAATATCAATTATACAGGCAAATCATCGATGGAAGTAGGAATTAAAGTAATATCAGAAGATACAAAAACCAGAGCTACAAATCATGTATTATCCAGTTACTTTACTATGGTCGCCGTCGATGAGCACTCAAAATCAGTAAGCATTCCAGAATTAAGCGTGACCACAGAAAAGCAAATAGAAAGAAGAGAAGCCGCCCTGAAAAGAAAATTACTTAGAGAGCAAATTTGGAAAAAATAATACGAATATTATTCTTTCTTTATAGTTACTTTAAACACTTGATAACTATTTAATTTTTGCTCTGCTTCCGATGTTGCAAAAATAATTTTTACAACTTCAATTCTATTTTCGTCAAGCGTATTTGGGAGTTCTCCATCAATTCTTAGATCATTTGCATCTATCTTTAAATTTTTTCCCGTAGTAATTGTATATGTTTTGGTTGCTTTTTTAAAAATGGAGTCAATTGAATTATAATTATCTTGTACTTTATTTCCCTTAACAATAATATATTTATTTGCCGGAATCGTAGATATTAAATTTAAATGTCCTGAATAAAGAATAATTTTATCATCAATATCAAAATCAATTTTAAAAGGATTTTCACTAGCTGAATTATAACTCACTTCTTTATAATCTGAAGCTTCAATTATTTTTATATTATTATTAGGATCTATTTCTGGTTTAAATATTTTACTACTTGTAAATTCATTCCATTTTTTATTTAAATCAAATTTTTTATTTAACTCAGATAAATATATTTTGATTATTGGATTTGTACTAAAGTCTTCTGGGTTTATTATCATTTTTGAATAAAGTATGTCCTGAGCACCAGCTGAATTTGTTACTTTATGAAATTCAAGATTTTCCTCAGAAGCATTTTTTGATAAAATATAAGACGTTGGTCTTAAAGTATATTCAACTTCAGCATTTTCTTTATTTAAATATTTTATACCTGTTACTGTTAATTTACAAGTTGAATTTCCTTGTTTAACAATTAAATTTGAACTTATTTTATCTTTAGAAAGCAGCCAAGACTCATTTTCTTTTCTACCTATACAGTCAGCACCATATAATCCTTTTATAGAAAAGGTATCTTGATTCATATTTTTAAAATTGCTTTGATTTCCTAAATTATTATCTATTACAGCCCAATCAATTGATGTTTCAACATTTTTATTAGATTCTTGCTGAGAATTATTAGAGTTTGTATTTCCTTTACACCCCATGATGAAAGGAGATATCATAAAAATAGGGCATGCTAATTTTAAAATTACAGAGTATTTCATTAAAAAAACCTCGAAATATATTTAATGCCAGTTAAGAGTTGAGAAAAGCATTCTGAGGATTGAAGAAATAGCTCCAATTTGTTAGTTAATTGTTGCTTAAAACAAAGTAACAAAGGAGCT